>NZ_PINZ01000002.1:0-186326 GCF_002810305.1 Halomonas sp. 141 | reverse complement strand
CGCAGGTCGGTGGTGACAATGGCAGGCAGCGTGAGGGCGACGGTTTGCAGGCCGCCGTCGATTTCACGGGTGACGTTCACCTTGTCGCCATCGATGGCGACTTCCGAGGCGAAAGTGCCCTGGGGCAGATTGGTCAGCGCCGCCAGCATCTGGCCGGTCTGGTTATTGTCGGTGTCGATGGCCTGTTTGCCGAGAATTACCAAACCGGGCTGCTCTTCATCCACCACCTTGGCCAGCAGCTTGGCCACCGCCAGCGATTCGACGCGCTCGTCGGTCTCGATGTGGATGGCGCGGTCAGCCCCCAGCGCCAGCGCGGTGCGCAGCTGCTCCTGGGCAGCCCTGGGGCCTACCGTCACAGCGACCACTTCACTGGCCGCCCCCTTCTCTTTCAGGCGCACGGCCTCTTCCACGGCAATTTCGCAGAAAGGGTTCATGGCCATTTTGACGTTGGTAAGATCCACGTCAGAATGATCCGCTTTAACGCGGATCTTGACGTTGTAGTCGATGACGCGTTTTACCGCGACCAGTACTTTCATAGGTTCCTCGCTTGGCCTGGATGATAGCCGTTGACCTGAACAGACGCCGCTCGGATAGCAGCGTAAAAAAATTCATGCAAGCGTTTGATAGGCTAGCAAATGAAAAACCCTATCAATTTGCCACAGCCTACCTTTATGCAACAACACCTAATCACTGCGGCCTTGGTCGTAGTCGCTGGCGGCTTTTACCGTAAAGTGCGCTTTTGCCATCGTAGGGGTTACCTGACACAGGTATTATGCCTATCATGGGTGATAACCAGAAGCAAACGACCGTTTTAAATTAAGGCCATCTTTTCATAAGCTAGTGCTCAATCGCTAGCACCGACGAGTGGCACTTATGAGAATAAGGAGAAACCGGGTGGAAACCGTTGAACGCGATGTAATGGATTTTGACGTGGTCATCGTGGGCGCAGGCCCCTCTGGCTTGGCCGCCGCCTGCCGTTTGATGCAGCAGGCCAACGCAGCGGAACAAGAGCTGACCGTTTGCGTGGTCGAGAAAGGATCTGAGGTAGGAGCGCATATTCTGTCTGGCGCGGTGTTCGAACCCCGCGCCCTGGCGGAGCTTTTTCCCGACTGGGAAGAGCGCGGCGCTCCTCTGAACACGCCCGCCACGCGCGACGATGTTTATTTGCTGAAGGATGCCAAAAAGGCGCAGAAAATCCCCAATGCGCTGGTACCCAAAAGCATGCACAACACCGGCGGTGAACTGACCCGCTACGTGATCAGCGCAGGCAACCTGTGCCGCTGGCTGGGTGAGCAGGCAGAATCCCTGGGCGTCGAGATATTTCCGGGCTTCGCCGCCCAGGAAGTGATCATCGAGGATGACGTGGTGCGCGGCATTCTGATTGGCGACATGGGCATCGGTGCCGATGGCACCCCCAAGGATAGCCACATGCCCGGCATGGAGCTGCGCGCCAAGTACACGCTATTTGCCGAGGGCGCCAGAGGCCATCTAGGCAAACGCCTGATCAAGCAGTTCTCGCTGGATGCTGGTCGAGACCCTCAACACTACGGCATCGGGCTGAAAGAGCTATGGGATGTACCCGCCGACAAGCACGAGCCTGGCCTGGTGGTTCACGGCTCTGGCTGGCCGCTGGACAGCAAGACCCACGGTGGCTGGTTTCTCTACCACGCCGAAAACCAGCAGGTCGTGGTGGGGCTGATCATGGACCTGGGCTATCAGAATCCGTGGCTCTCGCCCTTCGACGAATTCCAGCGCATGAAGCATCACCCGGTGCTCAGCCAATATCTGGAAGGCGGCAAGCGGGTGGCTTATGGCGCGCGCGCGATTGCCAAGGGAGGCTTCAACTGCCTGCCCAGGATGACCTTCCCCGGTGGTCTGCTGATTGGTTGTGACGCGGGCACGCTGAACTTTGCCAAGATCAAGGGCCTGCACACCGCCATGAAATCAGGCATGGTGGCGGCAGAGAGCGTCTTCGAAGCCATCAAGGGCGGCGACGAGGGTGGGCAGACGCTGGCCAGCTTCGAACGCTTGTGGGAGGCCAGCTGGGCTTACCAGGAGTTGAAAGAGAGCGCCAGCTTTGGTCCGGCGATCCATAAATATGGCACGGTCGGCGGCGGGGCTTATAACTTCGCGAACCAGCTGCTGGGCAACAAGCTGCCCAACGTGCACGACACCACCACCGACCACGGTGCCCTGAAACCGGCGGCCGAATTCGAGAAGATTCAGTATCCGAAGCCGGACGGCAAGCTGTCCTTCGACAAGTCCACCTCGGTATTTCTCTCGAACACCAACCATGAGGAAGACCAGCCCTGCCACCTGCGCCTGGCTGACCCGGCGTTGCCGATTCGCGACAACCTGCCGACATACGCCGAGCCCGCACAGCGCTACTGCCCAGCGGGTGTCTATGAAGTGGTGGAGGATGACCAGGGCCAGCCACGCTTCCAGATCAACTTCCAGAACTGCGTACACTGCAAGACCTGCGATATCAAGGACCCGGCCCAGAACATCACCTGGGTAGCCCCCGAAGGCGGTGGCGGCCCGAACTATCCGAACATGTAAGCCTACCCAACACCGGTGCCGCTTGTCAGACTGGCGACACCGGTGTCTCAATATGTTCGATGGGCGCACGCCGTGCGATCAGCCGTCGACGCCCCGCTTGCACAAACCTCACGTCGATGACGGGGTCCGACGGGTTGCCCTCCACGGCCGCCACCTCGCCTTCCCCAAACACGGCGTGACGCAGACGCTGGCCCGGGTAGAACGACATGGTCACTTGATAGTCCGCAGGGGTTTCCTTGAGCTGCGAGGCAGTCAGAACGATATCACTGCGTCCCAACCGGTCGAGGTAGCGTCTCACCAACCCAGGCGACGATACCTCCAGCGGCTCGGCGCTGCCGCCCTCATCATGCAGGCATTCAGCAATACGCACGGCATCCTGCCAGGCGCTTTCACCAATGAAACGACTAGGGCGATGAGCGCCACCGTCATGCAGCACCAGCAACTGCTCTTTGGCGCGGGTGATGGCCACATAAAACAGCCGCCGCTCCTCTTCCAGACGCTCATCGCTGAGCGGGTTGTCGCGGCTGTAGTGGGGAAAGTCCTCTTCATTGACGCCGGCCACCGCCACCAGCGGCCACTCCAGGCCTTTGGCACCATGCACCGTGGTAATCAACACGCCCTGGGCCTGATTCTCCACTGGGCGCTCCAGCAGCTCGATGAAGGCATCGGGGTCCCGAACGCTCTCCGCCTGTTCGATCAACACGTCCAGCAGACGCACGTCTTCCTCGCCTTTATCGCGCCGAGCAGCCGCGCGCTTGAGGGTTTTCTCGGCATCGATGGTATCCACCACGTGATGCAGCAGCCGGGCTGGCGGCCAGCCAGCCAAACGCGGCAGCTCGCACAGCAGCTCCCAGCGTTTTTTCAGCGTGCGCCGCTGCAAGGGTTTGAGCGCGGACAGCACGGCGTCATCTCGCTCTGGCCAGCGCTGGGTGGCCGCCAGCTGAGACGCCAGGCGCTGCAGGCGCTCACGGGCCACGAACGGCGCGGGCTGGGACAGCAACAGCAGCAGATGCTCGGGATCGTGCAGCAACTCGGCCCGCCGCGACAGCTTCAAATAGCCTGCCAGTGCCTGTACCAGCGGCAGGCGAAAC
Organism: Halomonas sp. 141; assembly: GCF_002810305.1. Taxonomy (NCBI): domain Bacteria; kingdom Pseudomonadati; phylum Pseudomonadota; class Gammaproteobacteria; order Oceanospirillales; family Halomonadaceae; genus Halomonas; species Halomonas sp. 141. The sequence continues at coordinate 182,676 of NZ_PINZ01000002.1, read as the reverse complement.
ACGAAGCGATCCTCACGCAGCAGCCGAAAAGGCACCCCGGCCTGCAGCAGCGCCAGCTGAAAAGGCACCGAAAGCGCCCAGCTGCGCACCAGCAGGCTGGCATCACTCAATGCCCGCCCCTGGGCCTGCCAGTCCATCAAGGCATCCAGCAACAGGCGGCTGCCCTGCCCCACGCGGACCTGAGTCTTCGGATTCTGGGCAGCCGCCAGGCATAGCTGGTCGGGGCGGCGCTGGTTCGCCATGATGGCGTGGTTGGCCGTCAGCGCCAGCGCGTGTCCATGGCGAAAGGTCGTGGAGAGCGGGTAATCCGTGGCGGTGCCGAAGGTGGCGGTAAAGTTTTCCAGCATGGTGTCCGGCCTGGCACCCCGCCATTCATAGATGCACTGATTGGCATCTCCTACTGCCATGACGCTGGCATCAGGGCCTGCCAGCACGGCCAACAGCCGCTGCTGAACGGTATTGATATCCTGGTATTCATCCACGATGACGTGGTCGAGGAATCCTTCGACCCGCTGACGCAAAGCAGGCTCGGCCTCCAGCGCTTGCAGCGGGCGGTAGAGCAAGTCCGCGTAAGTCATGACGCCTTCGGCTTCCAGCAGGCGCTCGGCCTCGCGGAAGGCTGCCGGAAAGTAATCGGTGTCAGGCTCGTAACCTAGCTGCTCATACAGCGTGGCAGCAGGCAACATCTCTGCTTTGACCAGAGCACAAAAATGGGCCAGCGCTTCCAGGCGCTCCCCTTCCAGGGCGGCATCCCGTTGCTCGGCATCGCCCAGCACATTGAGACTTGCCTGGCGCAGCAAACGCTCCATCTGCCACTCGGCAGAGAGCAGCCGCCGCGGCGCCAGCGCCCCCCAACGACACAAACTTTGCGTGAGCCGATGCCCGAGCGAATGGAAGGTACGTACATCCGGCAAGGCTTGCCCCTGCGGCGCCATTTTGGCAAGGCGACGCTGAAAATCATCCTTGGCCGAGCGGTTGAACATCAGCACCAGCATCCGCCGTGGGGAGACTCCCTGCGCCAACAGGTGCAGCACGCGTGCGGCCATGGTGGTCGTTTTACCGGCCCCTGCTACCGCCGCCACCCGCGCATGCCCGGCATCGTGGTGAACGACGGCCTGCTGTTCGGCAGTCAGTTTCACGAGACCTCACCCGCCACGCCGTGATCCCACACGCCCAGCCGATGCCATTCACCCGCACTGTAGAGACGACACTCGCTGCGGCCACCGGCCAGCTCGTGTATCTGGGCCTGCTCGACCAGCCGGTAGAACACGTTGCGGTGCAGGCGCGCGGCCAGGCCAAAGCGCACCGCACACTCGGGGGCCAGCTCTCCGTCGGGGGTGGCGGTCAGCGTCAGCGGGTGCTGGTGGTCCAGCCGCACCACATCGTCGAACTGAGTCTTGAACCACCAGGCGTCAGCGTAGAAATCCGCTTCCACGATCAGCAGCGGACGATCCACTACTTGAACGCGCCAGCGCTCCGCAGGTGTCACCAGGCAGTAGCCCTCATCGTCCAGGCGTAGCAGGCTTGCCAGTAGCTTCGCCACCGCCGGACTCGTAAACGGCTGCCCCTCGTGCTGCCAGGTGCCGTCTGGATGAATCACGATATCCATGTCGCCAGACAGCGCAGGATGCCAGGTATCCAGCGGGGGAATATCTGCCGCGTCACCCCGTTGCTGCAGTAGCCGATCCAGCGTCATCGTTCCTCTCCTGAACTGCGCCGAGCGCTACACCAACAGACCGGACTGGGCCAGCGCTTCTTTGACATGAGGCGGTGCATCGGGAACGGCACCACGAAACAGATGGTAGAAATTGGCAGTGGTCTGCATGGCGACCTCGTCGGTGGTGATGCCGCGCTGCTGAGCAATGCACTCGGCGACTTCGACGACCCAGGCAGGCTCATTGGGCTTACCGCGATGAGGCACGGGGGCCAGATAAGGGCTATCGGTTTCAATCAGCAGCCTGTCGAGGGGCAGCTGTCGAGCCAGCTCTCGCAATGGCGCTGCGTTACGGAACGTGATGATTCCCGACAGCGAAATGTAGAAGCCGAGCCGGACGGCCTCTCGGGCCATGTCCAGATCTTCGGTGAAGCAGTGCAATACCCCGCCGACGTTAGGATCGGCGTATTCGCGCAGCAGCGCCAGGGTGTCCTCCCTGGCCTCTCGAGTATGCACGATGACCGGCAGCTCGAGTTCGGAGGCAGCGATCAGGTGACGCTTGAAGCGTTCATGCTGAACGGCCTGTGGCACGCTCTCCTGATAGTGGTAATCCAGCCCGGTTTCCCCGATGGCCACCACGTCATACTGCTGGGCGGCCTCCACGATCTGCTCCACGCTGGGCTCTACCGGAGCCTGGTGCAGCGGATGCAGTCCTGCCGATATCACCACGTCCTCATGTTCTCTGGCGATGGCGGCCAGACCAGGCAACGCTTCCAGCGAGGTCGAGATGGCCAGAAACTGATGCACGTGAGCAGCACGCGCTGCTGCCAGCGTGGCAGCCACGTCGCCGCCGTGAGTAAGCTCGGATAGGCGGTCCAGATGACAGTGTGAATCAACGAACATGAAAATCTCGCAGGGGATGAGTGGCGTGACGACGATGTTACAACGTGAACGAAGGCGGCGCCTTGTCCAACTGACCGGCCAGCAAAGTCTCGATCCGGTCGCGAACGGGGTAATCCTGTTGGCTGAAATGCACCCCGATGCCCGGCATCCGCCGACCGCTGACACCTTCAGGCGAAATCCAGATGACCTGACCACTGACAGAAAGGCGTTCGGTCTCCCCCGGCAGCGTCAACAGCAATACCACCGGCTGCCCGAGACGATAGAGCGAAGGCGTGGGGACGAAGATCCCGCCGCGATCCAGAAAAGGCATATAGGCAGCGAGCAGCGTAGGCACATCCGGTATGGTCAAGGAGAGCGCTTTTTGAGCAGCCATCACCACCTCGTCAAAAACACGTTGTCATGAGCGCAGCAGGGCCGACCAGCGCACCAGCCAGGCCTCCAGCACCAGTTGCGGGTTGGGGTTGGCTCCAACGGCCAGTAGCCGACGTTGCTCGCGGGCGTAATCGAGCAGCCGAAACCAATCCTGAACCCGGCCATTCTTGACGGCTTGCCGATACAGCGGCGCAAGATCGGGGTTATGCAAAGCACTTTGCTCGCCCGACAGCCCTAGCCGGATCAAGTCTTCAAGCCAGGCGATACCGTACCACAAGATCGAATCGATCGCCTGACGATCCAACCGCGCCGCCTCCGCCACCGGCTCGGCGCCTCTGACCAGCTGCTCAAAGCAGTCATGAATCTGATGGCGTAGCGCCCGCTCCTCCGGCGCCGCCAGCTCCACCGCCAGCAAGGGCAGTCCGCCTGAAACTTGCCACCAGAAGTGTGCCTCGTCACCGCCCAACTGCTGGGTCAGCCAGCCACGGCACTCGTCGAATGCCACGCTGGGTAGCGCCCACTGCTGGCAGCGCGAACGGATGGTGGGCAGCGTGCGGGAAGGCACATCGGAGAGCAGAATGAACAGCGTCTTTTCACCCGGCTCCTCGAGGCTCTTGAGCAGCGCATTGGCCGCCGCGATGTTCATGGCCTCCGCAGGTGACACGACGATGACTCGGTAGCCACCCTGCTGCGCCGTTTGTGACACGAAACGGTTGACCTCGCGAATGGGGTCTATGCGAATTTGACGCTTGCCCTCCTCCGGCGACACCCTCAGCAGGTCGGGGTGATAGCCTGACGCCAGCATATGGCAAGCATGGCAATGACCACACGCCTGGTCACCGGGCTGCGCGCATAGCGTGCGTGCGATCAGCGCTTCGGCAAGCTGCTGCTTGCCCACCCCATGGGCGCCGCTGAGCAGCAGCGCATGGGGCATGCGACCGCTGTCGGCCAAGCGAACCAGCTGCCGCCACGTCGCCTGGTGCCACGGCAAGACATCATTTACGACCATTGCGCCATCCGTGTTTCCAGTGCGCGCGCAATGGCCGCCTGCACGCTTTCGAGAGGCTGTGCCGCATCGACCACGGCAAAGCGCTGCGGTGCCGCTTGGGCCCGCGCCAGGTAAGCCTCACGCACGGCGCCGAAAAACGCGGCCTGCTCCTGCTCGAAACGGTCGCGCTGGGTATTGAGATCACGCAACCGCCCCTCCAGGCGTTGGCGGGCAGCCTCGACGGGCATGTCCAGCAGCAGCGTCAAATCCGGCGCAAGCCCTTGCTGAACGAAGCACTCCAACTGAGCAATGCGCGCCGGATCGATGCCACGCCCGCCACCCTGATACGCAAAGGTGGCGTCGGTGAAGCGGTCACACACTACCCAGGCACCGCGCTCCAGGGCCGGCACGATTTTTTCCGCCAGATGCTGTGCTCGGGCTGCAAAGACCAGCAGTAGCTCAGCGTCCACGCTCAGCGGCTCCTGGGGTGCAGGATCCAGCAGCAGCTCGCGAATGGCTTCGGCACGCGGCGTGCCACCGGGCTCACGAGTTCGCACTACGTCGAGCCCCTGCTCTTTCAGCCAGGCCTCCACGAACGCCACGTTGGTAGATTTTCCGACGCCCTCACCGCCCTCCAGGGTGATGAAGCGACCACGCTTGCTCATTGCTGCCCCTTACGGAATAGATACGCCATGATAATGCTCGCCATGATCTGTGTGTCAGCGGTTGCGAATATAGCGATTCACCGCATTGTTGTGCTCGCGCAGGGTGCGCGAAAAGTGGTGCGTACCATCGCCACGGGAAACGAAGTAGAGCGTTTCACCCGGCAACGGATTCACCGCCGCCTCCAGCGAGGCGCGCCCCGGCATGGCGATGGGCGTGGGCGGAAGGCCATCGATCACGTAAGTATTGTAGGGGGTTGCCTCGCGGATGTCGGCGCGAGTAATGCGCCCCTGATAACGCTCGCCCATGCCATAGATGATGGTCGGGTCGGTCTGCAGCCGCATGCCCCGCTCCATGCGCCGCTTGAACACCCCGGCGATTTCACGACGCTCTTCCGGCGCACCGGTTTCGCGTTCGATCAACGACGCCATGATCAACGCCTCGTAAGGGGTATCGATGGTCAGGTCGTCATCACGCTGCTCCCAGACCTCTTCCAGGATTCGCTCCATGCGGCTCAGCGACTGGCGCAGAATATCCACATCACTCATGCCCAGGTGGTAGCGGTAGGTATCCGGAAAGAACCAACCCTCAGGAAACGTGCCTTCACGCCCCAATAAGGCCATGACCTCGTCATCGCTCATCTCGGCAGTGCGATTTTCCAGCTTCGGGGCACTGTCCAGCAAAGCGCGCATCTGGCGGAAGGTCCACCCTTCCGGGATGGTCAACGAGTACGTCACCACGTTGTTGCTGCCCAGCAGTGCCACCAACTCCATACCGCTCATGCCCGGCACCAGCTGATATTCGCCTACCCGTAGGCGCGGCACTTGCTCGGGCTCCAGCCGCGCCAGCAGTTGGAAGGGCCAGCGCGCCTGGATAATGCCTTCCGCTTCCAACTGGCGAATCACCTGATTGAAGCCGGCACCGGCAGGCACCTGGTAAAGCGCAGGCTCATCCAGCGCAATGGGCGCCGCCAGACGATGCTGCCAATAGGCGTAACCACCGGCCACTGCGGCAACGCCTAGTGCAATGATCAGCCCCACGGCGATAAGAAACCGTTTCACGATGTCACCTCAGTGATTTCAAAGTCGTTGTTGACTATTCAGGCTGGATAGCCCAATAACGGATGGGCCACCTGCTGTAACGGGTCGGGGCCTTGCACCTCCGGCCAGGTACGCAAGATGCTGCCCTGCGGGTCATCCAACCGATACACGGGCCACACACCTTGCACAGAGTTGCCCACCCAAAGGCGCTCGACGCTGGAGAGCGCGCTCACAGGCAGCTTGCTCTCCCTGACATACCCCAGCTCCAGTAGCGCAGCCCGCAGCGTTCCTGCGACGCCGCAGCCATCGACGAAGGGCGTCAACAACGCCTGACCCGATTGCCAGAACAGGTTCATGCTGGTCGCTTCGATGACGTGATCGCGGTGATCGAGTAGCAGCCCTTCAGCAATGGTACTTGCCTGCCACTCCCGGCGAGCAAGCACGTTTTCGAGGCGGTTCAAGTGCTTGATGCCCGCCAACTGCGGCTGGTGACCCAGCCGCAGTTGGCATAAGCGCACGCGCACCCCCGGCTGCCAGCGCTCGGGGCTGGCAGCAAAAGGCATTCTGCGGCTCAGTAGCCTCGGCGCTATTTGATCGGGAAGCGCGTAGCCGCGCCCTCCACTGCCCCGGGTCACGATGACCTTGAGCACCTCCAGAGGTGCCTCTGCGGGGGTTTTCCACGTATCGGCAAGCGCTGAATCCGCAGGCATCGGAATACCAAGCCGCTGGCACCCCAAGGCCAATCTTGCCTGATGGTATGACCACAGCACGGGCTGCCCTTCACGCAGCAGTACCGTTTCGAACAGGCCATCCCCATACGCCAGCCCTCGGTCATCGAACGGCACCCAAGGCATGGTCATGACGCGCTATACCCGCTTGAACAGCAGCGAACCATTGGTGCCACCAAACCCGAAGGAGTTGGAGAGCGTGATATCGATGCGCATGTCGCGGGCGGTGTGGGGCACGTAGTCGAGACGACAGCCCTCCTGGGGGTTATCCAGGTTGATGGTGGGCGGTGCCACCTGATCACGAATCGCCAGAATACTGAACACCGCCTCAACCGCACCGGCCGCACCCAGCAAGTGGCCAATCATGGATTTGGTCGAGCTGACCGCCACGTCTTGCGCAGCACTGCCCAACACCTTCTCGACGGCACGGCTTTCGGCCAGGTCGCCTGCGGCCGTCGAGGTACCATGGGCATTGATATAGTCCACCTCGGAGGGGTCGATACCCGCGTCCTTGATGGCATTGCTCATGGAGAGCGCAGCGCCTCGACCATCTTCCGGCGGGGCGGTCATGTGATAGGCATCATCGCTCATGCCAAAGCCTGCCAGCTCCGCATAGATGCGTGCGCCGCGCGCCTTGGCGTGCTCGTACTCTTCCAGCACCAGTATGCCCGCCCCGTCGGACAGCACGAAACCATCGCGATCCCGATCCCAGGGGCGGCTGGCCGCTTGCGGGTCGTCATTGCGAGTAGACAAGGCGCGGGCCGCTGAGAAGCCCCCCAGGCCCAAGGGCGTAGTGGCCATTTCTGCCCCGCCACACACCATCACGTCGGCATCGCCATAGGCGATGGTACGCGCACTGTAGCCGATATTGTGAGTACCCGACGTGCAGGCCGTGGCAATCGCGATATTGGGGCCTCGGAAGCCGTGCTGAATGGCCATGTTACCGGAAATCATATTGATGATAGAGCCGGGCACGAAGAACGGCGACACGCGACGAGCGCCTCCCTTGAGCAGCGCACTGTGGTTCTGCTCGATCATCGGCAGGCCGCCAATGCCCGAGCCTACCGCCACACCAATCCGCTCGGCATTCTCTTCGGTGCACTCGATGCCAGAATCCTGAATGGCCTGGGCTCCGGCTGCCATGCCGTATTGAATGAATAGATCCATCTTGCGGGCATCTTTCGGATTCAGATAAGGGCTGATATCGAAGTCCTTGACCGAACCGCCAAACCGCGTGTTGAAACCGCTGGTATCGAAATGCTCGATGGCTGCGATTCCACTTTTACCGGCGACGATATTCGCCCACGATTCAGCCACGTTGTTGCCCACTGGGGTCACCAGGCCTAACCCGGTTACCACTACCCTTCTCCGCGCCATCAGTTTTCCTCCAGGCATCCTTGGTGACACGACCCGTCCGGGTCATCTTGCAGCACAAAATTGGTGACTAGTATAACGGAGATTGCACGTTATATTCATTGTGACCGCAAAGCAAAAAAGCCGCCCCATATCAGGACGGCTTTTTTAACATGGGTGGACAGCTTGCCACCCTGGTTCACAGCGTCGACCGAGCCCTTACTGGTGGGCGTTCACGTAGTCGATGGCTTCCTGAACCGTGGTGATCTTCTCGGCTTCTTCGTCAGGAATTTCGGTGTCGAATTCCTCTTCCAACGCCATCACCAGTTCAACGGTGTCCAGAGAGTCAGCACCCAGGTCTTCTGTGAAAGAAGAGCTATTCTGGATATCTTCTTCTTTTACGTTCAGGCGCTCTGCCACAACTTTTTTAACGCGCTCTTCAATAGTACTCATCAACGTACTCCAGTCGTTCACATTAGCCGTTATAGATAACCAGCTATTTGGAAACCGCAAGCCAAAAGCTGCGGGGTAGTTTATAGACGCCCTCAAGCTGACGCAACCGCCAGTCTCAAGGCCATCAACGCATATTCATACCGCCGTTGACATGCAGGGTTTCACCCGTGATGTAACCTGCAGCATCACTGGTCAGGAACCCTACTGCGGCGGCGATCTCTTCCGGCCCACCCAGGCGAGCGAGCGGAATCTGCTTGAGCAGCATCTCGTGCTGCGCCTCCGGCAGCGCTTCGGTCATGTCGGTCGCGATGAAACCCGGTGCCACGGCATTGACCGTGATCGCACGCGAGGCAACTTCACGGGCCAGTGCACGACTGAACCCTTCCATGCCCGCCTTGGCAGCCGCGTAGTTGGTCTGACCCAGGTTACCCATGGTCGCCACCACCGAGCTAATCGACACGATACGGCCAAAACGAGCCTTGGTCATGCCACGCAAGCAAGCCTTACTGACACGATAGACGGACTTGAGGTTGGTATCCATGACGGAGTCCCACTCCTCTTCCTTCATGCGCATGAGCAGGTTATCACGAGTGATACCGGCATTGTTGACCAGAATGGTCGGCGCACCAAAGCGTTCGGCAATACTCTTCAACACCTCATCGATGCTGGCCTGATCGGTCACGTTCAGACACAGGCCTGCACCTTCGATACCATTGGCCTTGAGATCGGCATCGATCTTCTCGGCACCTGACACACTGGTGGCCGTGCCTACCACGATGCGCCCCTGGCGGCCTAGCTCATGCGCAATGGCTCGCCCGATGCCTCGGCTGGCACCGGTTACCAGCGCCACTCGTTTTTCTTGCGTCATTTCGTTTATCCTTTCACCAAACTAGCAAAGGTAGCAGAAAACAACCGCTGGTCACGCACCGTTTGCCAACGCTTCGCGAGCGAGCTCCAGCGCGGCATCCAGGCTATCCGGGTCATTCACCGCCAACCCCTTGGCACTGCGCACGATACGCTTGTTCAAACCAGTCAGCACCTTGCCTGGGCCACACTCGATAAATACGCTCGCCCCTTGCTCGGCCATCGCCTCGACGCAGGCAGACCAGCGCACCGGCTGGTAAAGCTGCTCGATCAGGCGCGTGCGCAGGGTATCGATATCGGCATGCGCCTGGGCATCTACATTCTGAACCACCGTGTAGCGAGGGGCACGCAGCTCCATGTTCTGCATGGCCTCGGCCAACTGCTCGGCCGCTGGCTTCATCAGCGCACAGTGCGAAGGCACTGAGACAGGCAAGGCCAGCGCACGCTTGGCCCCGGCCTCCTGGCAAGCGACGATGGCACGCTCGACGGCCGCTTTGCTGCCCGCGATGACCACCTGACCAGGCGAATTGTAGTTGACTGCAGCCACCACGTCGCCCTGGGCAGCCTGGGCACAGGCATCTTCAACCGCCTGGTCCTCCAGGCCCAGAATGGCGGCCATTCCTCCCTGACCAGCGGGCACCGCCTGCTGCATGGCTTCGCCGCGCAGGCGTACCAGCTGCACACCCTCGGCAAACCCCATGACACCGGCACACACCATGGCGCTGTATTCGCCCAGGCTGTGGCCTGCCATCACGTTAGGGCGCGGCCCTTCCAACTCCTGCCACACACGCCAGATGGCCACGCTGGAAGTCAGCAGCGCCGGCTGGGTGCATGCGGTCGCGTTCAATGCATCTTCAGGTCCTTCCTGGACTACTTTCCACAAATCGTAGCCCAACGCATCTGACGCTTCCTCAAAGGTCGTTCCCACCACGCTGTAGCGCTCGGCCAGCTCTCGCAGCATTCCAAGCTGCTGAGAGCCCTGCCCGGGAAAAATGAGGGCAAGGGGTTGAGACATGTCGTTCACCTTTGCTCTTGTAGGCATTTGCTCAATTGAGCGATAGGCGTAGCTATTGTCCCCGTTTGACAACGGGTGTCGGCATCTCCTGCTGCCTCCAATAGCCCGCAAAATCGTATATCGTTTATTGTCATCCGATCACGGCGGCATCAGCGAAAGCGTTTTGCCAACTGAGTGGGCAAATCCTGCTCTACCTCGTGCAGCGCTCGCAAAATGGCATAATAAAAGCCGTCTGCCTGCGCCCCGCCATGACTCTTCACTACGATATGCTGCAACCCAAGCAGGCTAGCGCCGTTATAGCGCACCGGATCCAACTCCTGCTTGAGGCGCCTGAGTACAGGCCTGGCCAGTAGACTTGCCAGCCGCCCAGTGAGGCGCGATTCAAACGCCATCTGGACGCGCTCGACCAGCATACGAGTCAAACCTTCACTTGCCTTGAGCATTACATTGCCAACGAAACCATCACACACCACCACGTCCAGCTCGCCCTGGAAGACATCACCCCCCTCAGCATAGCCGCAATAGTCGAAACCGGGGTCTGCATAACGGCGGATCAAGGCATCTGCTTCACGCACCGTGGCACTGCCTTTGGTGGCTTCCGAACCAACGTTCAACAGCGCCACGCGCGGACATTCGATACCGTCCATGCACTGGGCCATGGCCGCTCCCATGGCGGCAAAGTCTACCAGACGTTCAGCAGGTGAATCGACGTTGGCCCCAAGATCCAGCAAATAGCAGCGACGCCCTGAACGCGCAGGAATGGCGGTACTGATCGCTGGTCTGGAGAAGCCTGCCAGCATGCCCAGCTCGCGTCGCGCCAACGCGACAAGCGCCCCCGTATTGCCAGCACTCACTCCTGCAACGGCGTGCCCAGCCGCCACATGACGCAGCATGGACGCCATACTGGTGTGCTGACCCCGGCGCAACGCCCAGGCGGCGGTGGCATCAGTCGCTACGCTGTCAGGCGCATCGATGACCACCAAACGTGACACTGCCGCAGCCAAGGGCTGCGGCAAGCGCGAGAGCTCAGCGACGATACGCTGATGCGGGCCAAACAGGGCAAGCTCGAGCACAGGATTTTCCACTACTGCCCTTGCAGAGCCTTCGATAATGGCACGGGGGCCTTGGTCACCCCCCATGACATCAATCGCAAGACGCACTGCACTCACACTGATTGGCCGCGCGATAGGTCGAGCGAGGTTTAAACCTCAACCACCTTGCGGCCACGGTAGAAACCGTCCGGAGAAACGTGGTGGCGCAGGTGAGTCGTACCGGTTTCCTTGTCCTGAGACAGGGTCGGGGCGCTCAGCGCATCGTGGCTACGACGCATACCGCGCTTGGAACGAGTTTTACGGTTCTGTTGAACTGCCATGGGTGTTTACTCCAAGGTATGTAGGGTAAGTGATGCTTACTTTTTGCCTTTCAAAGCGCCACTGCTTTTCAAAGCATTGAGCACCGCGAAAGGGTTTTTGGCAGGAGCGGACTCGTCCGCTGCGCCTTCGGTCTTGCTGACCAGCTGCTCCGCCGAGACATGGCATTCGGTCTCATCGTGATAGACCACCTGCGGCAAGCTGAGGATCAACTCATCCTCGACTACCGTCAGCAAGTCCAGCTGTTCGTTTTCCACCAGCACAGGCTCATGACTGGCAGGCAGCTCGGCAGCCAACGCTTCGTCCGAAATCATTCCCAGAAGGAAATCACTCGACACGTCTTGATTCAGCGGCACCAGACAACGACGACAAGGCAGCGCCAGAGTCGCTTTCAAGGAACCACGAATTTCGCGACGGCCCTGGGCATCGACACCAAACTCAAGGATGACGTGACAGTCACCCGTTTGGTCGCCGGCTTCTTCAGCCAGGCGTGGCAGCTTGTTCAAGGCTACCAGGCCTTCGAGTCGTTCGCGGCGGGCTGCAAGCTTATAAGGCTCAACCCGGCTGGGGAGTTGTGAGGTCAACATAGGCGCGCAATGATAGGCACTCGCCCCGCCGGTGTCAAAGCCAGCAGCATAATTCTTGGCAGTTTCTGCTCGCACACAGCCGCAACAGGCATGCGTCAGGGCTTTTCGCTAAACTGTCGGCGATGCATTTTCCCTTTCTTCCACCCCGTTTCGTCACTCACAGGAGAGTATCGTGCCCCTCGCCCCCAATGCCACGCTGGTGCTGGCCTCCAGCTCACGCTCGCGGCAAGCCCTGCTCGACCGATTACAGCTACCCTACCAGTGCCAATCGCCGGATATCGATGAGACACCGCTGCCCCATGAAACGCCTGAAGCCCTGGTGCATCGACTATCGCTGAGCAAGGCACACGCCGTCGCCGAATCCTTTCCGGCACACTGCATCATCGGGTCGGATCAAATTGCTCTGTTCGAAGGCGAAGTGCTGGGCAAGCCCCATACCGCCGAGCGCGCCTGCGCCAACCTGAAACGTTTTTCAGGCCAGCGCGTCAGCTTCCTGACAGGCCTGGCACTGGTGGACACTCGCCAGCAGCGCCACCAGGTGCATATAGAGACGTTCGATGTCGTCTTCCGAACCCTGCGCGACGCCGAGATCGAACGCTATGTCGCCCTGGAGCAACCGCTGGACAGTGCGGGCAGCTTTCGTATGGAAGGACTCGGCATCACGCTATTCGAGCGCCTGAAAGGGCGCGACCCCAATGCACTCATCGGCCTGCCGTTGATCGCTCTTTGCGACATGCTGCGCCAGGCAGGCATGGACCCACTCGGCACTGCATAGTCACGACCAGGAGGCTTACCACTAGGGGGCCTGGAAGCGCAGCGGCGAGCGGGCGCTCTCCACCCCCAGCACTTCCGCCGCCGCCTGGGTGAAGCGTCGCGTCAGGCGCTCGAAGGGGTCCAGGCGAGGCGTGTAATTCTCCCACTCGGCTTCTCCGATGCGCGCCCGCGCCACTTGCTCGAGGCTGGCCAGCTCATCCACCAGCCCCAGCGCCAGCGCCTGCTCACCGCTCCATACCAACCCGGAAAACACCTCAGAATCGCCACTCAAGCGCTCGCCTCTCCCGGCCCGAACGTCCTCGATGAACTGCTCGTGGGTCTGCGCCAGCACCGTTTGCCAGAACTGAGCCACCTCCTCATCGAGCGGCTGGAACGGATCAAGAAACGCCTTGTTTTCACCGGCGGTCATGACACGCCGCTCCACGCCCAGCCGATCGATCGCCTCCTGGAAACCAAAGCCTGCGTAAATGACCCCTATCGAGCCCACCAGGCTGGCGGGAGAGGCAATGATCTCATCCGCTGCCGACGCGATATAGTAGGCACCGCTGGCTCCCACGTCTTCGATGACCGCCAGGATGGGCTTGTCACCCAGATCACGCAGCCGCATGATTTCCGCATGGATGCGCTGGGACTGCACCGGGCTCCCGCCGGGGCTGTCGATATGCAGTACGACCGCCGCCGCGCTCTCGCTCTCCCAGGCACGATTCAAACCGCGAATGATGCGTTCGGCATTGGCGGGCGCATCACTGGCAATGACGCCCTGCACCTCGACCAACGCCAGATGCTGCTGTTCCGGCACGCTTGAGGTCGGCTCTGCCACGAAAACGCGGTACAGCGTCGTGGTGATCGATACCAGCACCAGCGTCAATACGACGAAACGGAAAAACAGCTTCCACCGCCGCGCCCGGCGCTGCTCGGTCAAGACGCCACCAATCCAGCGGTCCATCATTTCCAGCTGGGCCAGACGCTGACGTTCGCGCAGCGTTTCGGCATCGTCGCTCGGCTCACCTGCGGCCGATGCTTTCGACGCGGTCGCAGCGACTTGCGGTCCCTGCGTCCAAGGATCCTGCGCGCTTCCCGACGGCTCTTCATGGGAGGGGCTGCCTTGCTCTCTATCGCGGGACTGATCGTCGCTCATACTATTTCCCTCATGATATTTCCCCTCATACGATGTTTCTCATACTGTCTGCCTCTCGGGCATTGACCACCAATAGCTGTGTACACGTGGATCAGCTATATAAAACTCAGCCCCTCTGTCACCCAGCGTCAGCCATGCAACCATTCGAACAGCGTGGGAATGTCATCCGTCATCCAGACAGGCTGGCACGCCGCCAGCCGCTCGGCAGAGTGCACCCCATAGGTCACACCGACCCGATCCATGCCGATGGCGCGTGCCATTTCCAGATCGTATTCGGTATCCCCCACCATCACCGCACGCTCTACCGGCGTATTAAGCTCGGCGAGTAGCTCCAGCAGCATCTGTGGATGGGGTTTGGAGCGGGTTTCATCTGCGGTACGACTGGCATCGAACCACTGGCCGCTATCGGTTTCTCGAAAGACACGATCCAGGCCGCGACGACTCTTGCCCGTGGCCACGGCCAGCCGCTGCCGGGGACGCTGACGCAGCTTGGCCAACTGCTCCTCGACACCGTTGAAAAAAGGCATGGGCGTCGTGTCGCCACTCACAAAGTGATGCGAGTAGCGCTGGCGCAAGCGCTCTGCCTGCTCCGGCGAAATGCCCGGACACAGCGTTGCAATGGCTTCGGGCAGGCCAAGACCAATGATGTTTTCGATGGCGCTGTCTTCCAGGGGCGGCCAGCGTACATCCGCTGCGGCGGCATGCATGCACGACACGATCTTGGGCACCGAATTCATCAGCGTCCCATCCCAGTCGAAGATGATCAGTTCGTAACGCATCAGGCTCCCCCTACTTGCTTGGCTGACGCGCACGCGCCAGCGTCTCTTCCAGCGCTTCAGGCAGCGGCGCCTTGACCGTCACCGGACGACCGTTACCAGGCTCGGGAAAGGTCAATGAGCGCGCATGCAGAAACAAGCGTCCCAGACCCAATTGTTTAGACAGCCGCTCGCTTTCCCGCGTCGCGTACTTGTCATCGCCCAGCAAGGCGTGGCCCGCATGGGCTGCGTGCACACGAATCTGATGGGTACGACCGGTTACCGGCTCGGCCTCGATGAGCGTCACTTTTTCGAAGGCCTCCACGACGGAGAAATGGGTGCGTGATACCTTGCCGTTGGGATCCACCCGCACACGCCGCTCGCCATTACCGGCATCGAAGCGGTCCAGCCGGGCACTTTCATAGGTTTTTCTGGCAGGCCAGCGTCCTGCCACCAGTGCCAGATAGCGCTTGTCCATGCCGTGCTTCTTGAGCGCCTCGTTAAGAGTCACCAGCGCCTCACGCGACTTGGCCAACAGCAGACATCCGGAGGTATCACGATCCAGACGATGGACCAGCTCGAGAAAGCTCAAATCGTCGCGCACCTGACGTAATGCCTCGATCAGACCAATCTTGACGCCACTTCCACCATGCACCGCCAGGCCAGAAGGCTTGTTCAACACCATCCAGTCCGGCCCTTCCATGATGACGCTACCCACCAGCACGTCGCGCAGGTTATCGCTGACCTCCTTGACCGCCTCCTTGGGTGCCAGGCGCAGAGGTGGTACGCGGACGAGGTCTCCCCCCTGTAGGCGATAGTCCACCTTCACGCGCTTCTTGTTCACTCGAACCTCCCCCTTGCGCACGATGCGGTAGATCAGCGCCCTTGGAGCGCCCTTCAATCGTGTCATGAGGAAATTATCGATTCGTTGACCCGCCTGCTCCGGGGCGATTTCCACCCACTGCACTTCACGCCCTTCGGACATTACCTTGTACTCCTGGTCTCATCCACGCCACATGGTGGAAAGTGACCTTGATTGAAAAGCGGCATTCTAGCGTAGACCTTACGCCATTGCGTCAATTGCTGACGCTTCTCTTTACTGTTATATTCCAGGACGCTCATCGGCCAACGTGACTTGCTGATCTGAAACGCAATAAGCCACCTTGCATGGCAAATTGTCGTCTAGCGAATTGTCCGTCACGTTCGCCTAAGCACCTGCCCGACCAACATGCAGGTCAGAGCAACGAGGCCAGGCCAGTGTACGCATTGCCCGCCTTCTACGTAATGAAATGCAGCACCTCTGTCGCCTGACCGCGGCAGAGGGAAAAGAATACCGCCAGCCTCGACTGGCAAAAAAACGTTACGCCCCTGCCAGGCAGTTACCTTATTCGTCACAAGGCGCTGTCATGCCGGGGCGCAAAGATCAACGCTGTGCCGACAACCGGCGTTGACGAATCGATGAATGCCAGGTGTAGGCGGTGTCAGCAGAGCCGGATGGACGTGACAGCCACCGAAACACGTTCTGCCTCCGCCACGTACTCAACGCCCTATTGGCCGGGTCGGCTACGATGCCTTCCCGGCTTGATGCGTCAGCATAACCATGCGCCGAGCACAAGCACGCAGCACACAGCGGTTCGTCGACGACTCCTCGTTTGACGGCACGACATGCTACGTGAGACCACATGAAACGGATGCTTATTAACGCGACCCAGCCCGAAGAGCTGCGGGTCGCCCTGGTAGACGGACAGCGCCTCTACGATCTGGACATCGAGTCCGGCGCACGCGAACAGAAGAAAGCCAACATCTACCGGGGCAAAATCACCCGGGTAGAACCCTCCCTCGAAGCCGCCTTCGTCGACTTCGGCGCCGAGCGCCACGGCTTTCTGCCGCTGAAAGAGATCTCTCGCGAATATTTCATCAAGGATGTTTCGGGCCGCCCCAACATCAAGGAAGTATTGAAAGAGGGTCAGGAAGTCATCGTTCAGGTAGACAAGGAAGAGCGTGGCAACAAGGGCGCCGCCCTGACCACCTTCATCAGCCTGGCCGGACGCTTTTTGGTACTGATGCCCAACAACCCCCGTGCAGGTGGCATATCGCGGCGTATCGAAGGCGATGACCGCAGCCAGCTCAAGGATGCCATGGGCCAGCTGACGGTTCCCGACAAGATGGGCCTGATCGTACGCACCGCCGGTATTGGCCGCAGCTCCGAAGAGCTGCAGTGGGACCTGGACTACCTGGTGCAGGTGTGGGAATCGATCACCACCGAGTCCGCCAAGCGCCCTGCGCCCTTTTTGATCTACCGCGAATCCAACGTCATCATCCGTGCCATGCGCGACTACCTGCGCCAGGATATTGGCGAGGTGTTGATCGACAGTCCCGACATCCACGCCGAGGCGCTGGCATTCATCCGCCAGGTGATGCCTTCCTACCAGCAAAAGATCAAGCTGTATGCCGATGAAGTGCCGCTGTTCTCGCGCTTCCAGATCGAGTCGCAGATCGAGACGGCCTACCAGCGGGAAGTGAAACTGCCTTCCGGTGGCTCCATCGTCATCGATCACACCGAAGCGCTGGTCTCCATCGACATCAACTCGGCCCGCGCCACCCGTGGCAGCGATATCGAAGAGACCGCCCTGCAAACCAACACCGAAGCCGCCGACGAGATCGCTCGCCAGCTCCGCCTGCGTGACATCGGCGGGCTCGTGGTCATCGATTTCATCGACATGGGCCCGGCTCGCAACCAGCGTGAAGTCGAAAACCGCATGCGCGATGCGCTCAAACTGGACCGCGCCCGCGTACAGATCGGCCGCATTTCGCGCTTCGGCCTGATGGAAATGTCGCGCCAGCGTCTGCGCCCCTCGCTGGGCGAAACCAGCGGCGTGGTTTGCCCGCGCTGTAACGGCCAGGGCACCATCCGCGATGTGCGCTCGCTGTCGCTCTCCATCATGCGCCTGATCGAAGAAGAGGCCATGAAAGAGCGTAGCGCCCAGATCCGCGCCATCCTGCCCGTGCCGGTCGCCACTTATCTGCTCAACGAAAAGCGCAGCGTGCTGGCGGATATCGAATCACGCCAAGGCGTGCGCGTGGTCATCCTGCCCAGCCCGGAGATGGATACCCCGCACTACGACGTGCAACGCCTGCGCGATGACCACCTGGACGAAGACGACAGCCACACCCTGTCGAGCTTCGAACTCTCCACGGATACCGAGATTGGCAAAGAGCCGCCTCCCAGCTTCGCAGCTCCGGCTCAGCGGGCAGAAGCCGCGGTCAAGAGCATCGCTCACAACGCTCCGGCCCCCGAGTCGCTGCAAACCGAAGAAGCGCCCGCCAAACCAGCCGCGGCCGAAGCGCCTGCAGAGCAACCCAGCGTACTGGGCCGCTTCATTCGCGGTTTTGCCAAGCTGCTGGGTGGCGATGAGGCCAGCACGACGGCCACACAGGAAGCCAGCTCGACGAACCGCAAGCCCGAGCAGTCGGCAGCCCCAAGCCGCCCGCCGCGCAATGAGCGTCGTCAAAAGCCTGCGCAAGAGCGCCAGTCTCAGGAGCGCTCAGCACCGGAGCGCCAGGAAAACAGCGCTTCACGCGACCAGCGTAACGATGCCACCAAGGCACCTGCTGCTCGCAACGACGACAGCAACGACAAGCGCAGCGGCCCCAGCCGCACCCGCAACCGTCGTCGTCATCCGCAGCAGGACGACAGCCGGGCTCAGGAAAGCACGCCTCGCAACACGCGTCAGAAAGAGACCGCCAAGGAGTCATCGCAGAACGATGCTTCCAGCAGCGCCCCGCAGCCGGAGCAGCGTCGCGAGAAACCCCGCGACAACAAGCCCAAGCAGGACGACAAGCGCCCGGAAGCCGTTCAGCAGGACGAGCCGCAAAAGGATGACGGCAAGCCGAAGCGCACGCGCAACAACCCGCGCCAGCGTTCACGCAAGCAGGCACTGAGCCCGCAGGCCGAAGCCGAACAGCTGAAGCTCCAGGCAGAAGCCCAGCAGGCACCTGAGGAAGCCCCTGCCCCAGCAGCGGCAGACGCTGAAACGCCTGCAAAGAAAGCCACGTCAGCGTCAGAAACGGCGACTCAAGCCACCGCTGCTCAAGAGACAGCCACGCAAGAGCCCGCGGCTCAATCGCCAAACGAAGCGGCAGAAGCGCACACTGACACACGTCAGGAGGCCACCGAAGAGGCCGCGGCAGAAGACACCACGGCCACCGCTCGCGCCAGCAGTGCGGACAAAGCACGCAAGTCAACGCGCCAGCGCCGTCAACCGGCCATTCGCGACGAAGCGGCCAAGCAAGCCAACGCGTCCGGAGACGACAACGGCACCCCCGCCGCATCCGCCACAGAGTCCCAGACACCGGCGGCCACCCATGAGCAGCCCGCTGCAGCCACAGAAGAGCCGACAGCTCCACGTGAGGAACAGCCAACCTCGGCGGCTGATCAAGAGCCCTCAGCGGCGGTAGAGAAAGAGCCCTCAGCGGCGGTTGAAGAGAAGCCCTCAGCGGTTGCTGAAGAAAAGTCTTCAACGACCGTGGCAGAAGCACCTTCTGCCGATGAGAGCCAATCTTCCGCCACTACGGAAGAGCCCTCAGCAGTGGTTGAAAAAGAGCCCTCAGCGGCGGTAGAGAAAGAGCCTTCGGCGGTGGTTGAAGAGATATCTTCTGCGGTAGTTGAAGAAAAAGCCTCAGCGGCAGCTGAGGAAGAGCCTTCAAAAGCGTCTTCTGCAGTAGCAGCAGAAGACACCTCAGCAGCCACTGAAGCGCCATCTTCCGTCACCACTGAGGAAAAGCCCGCCACGGCCGAGGAGCAAGCGCCCACGGAAGCGACTCAGGAGCGCTCGACGCCTGCTGCAGAAAACGCAGCAGCAGAGAAAGCCCCCGAAGCCCCTCAGGCAGCGACCGACGCCGCCGCCAGTGGCGAACCCGCCGCTGACGAAGAGGCCTCCAAGCCGCGTCGTCGCCGCCGCCGGGCTCATAACGACCCGCGTGAACAGCGCAAGCAGCAGGCCCAGCAAAACTCACCCGAGTAATGCTGACAGCCGTAAAAAACCCCGCCTCGGCGGGGTTTTTTATGCGCTATCGTCAGGAGATCACTCGTGGCTCCGCTTCCAGGCTGACGCCAAAACGCTCGACGACCGCACCTGCCACGACATCCGCAAACGCCAGCAGCTCTTCACGATTACCGCCACCAAAGTGCACCAGCACCAGCGCCTGATGCTGATGCACGCCAAACGCTCCCTGGCGGTGCCCTTTCAGGCCACACTGGTCGATCAGCCATCCGGCCGCCAGCTTCACCTGCCCATCGGGCTGGGGAAAATGCGGTATACCAGGATAGTCGTTCAACAGCCGCTGGGCATGGTCACCGCTCACGAGCGGGTTCTTGAAGAAGCTGCCGGCATTGGCCAGCACGGCGGGATCCGGCAGTTTCTCCTGGCGAATGGCGCAGACGGCACGCGCCACCTCCAGCGGGTCGGGCGCGGCAGACACCCGTGCGGCCAGGTCGCCATACCCCAGTTGCGGATTGGGTGTTTCCGAGAGCCGCAAGACGAGCTGCGTAATGACCACCTTGCCTGCCAACTCACGTTTGAAGAGACTGTCTCGATAACCAAACTGACACGCCTCGGCATCCAGCCAGCGCACTTCCCCCGAGGCCAGTTCGACCACCTGCACCGCCGCCAGCACGTCGGCCAGTTCGACACCATAGGCACCTATGTTCTGCACCGGAGCGGCCCCACAGTCACCGGGGATCAGCGCCAGATTCTCACAGCCCCACAGGCCACGCGCTGCCAGCGCCATCACCAGGGCGTGCCAATTCACTCCCGCCCCTACGTAGGCCAACACCTCCCGGCCACGCCGCTCCAACCACCACTGCTGGAGCGAAGGACGAATGACCACTCCTGACAACTGGCTCGGCAACAGGACGTTACTGCCCCCCCCGAGCAGCGTCATCGGCCCCCGCTGCTGCCGTGCCTGATGCAACACGTCCTGCAACGCCGCCAGCGTGGTCGGCGCCGCGTACTGTTCGGCCACACAGGGCAAGCGCAGCGTATTGGCCTGGGTCAGATCCCAGGATGCCATCAGAACCTCAGGGCGGGAGACAGCGCTAGCGTTCACGCTGCAACTCATCGAGCAGACCCTGCGATGCACGCTCGATCAAGTCCAGCACTTGCTCGAAACCGTCGTCGCCACCGTAATAGGGGTCAGGCACATCGCTCTGCGGCAGCCCGGCGTAATCGAGCAGCAGCCCTACCTGGGCCTGGCTATTGGCCGGTTGCAGAGCACGCATGGCGGCGAGGTTTTCGCGATCCATGCCCAGCACGTAGTCGAACTCGTGGAAGTCACTGGCTTTCAATTGGCGAGCGCGAAGATGGCCAATCTCGATACCTCGTTGACGCGCCGCCGCCTGGGAGCGGGGGTCCGGGGCTTTCCCTACGTGCCAGTCACCTACTCCGCAGGAGTCGATGGTGACGCGGTCATCCAGCCCTGCTCGCACCACGGCCTGCTGAAAAACGCCTTCCGCGGTGGGCGAGCGGCAAATATTGCCTAAACAGACGAACAGCACGCGCTTCATGGACGATCCTCCGATGACGACAACAGGGCGCGTACCCGTGCCAGGTCCTCCGGAGTATCGACCCCTGCCGGGTTCGCCGCCGCGGCCAGCGCCACCTGAATGGCGTGACCGTGCTGCAATACACGCAGCTGCTCGAGCTGTTCCAACTGCTCCAGGCTGGACGCCGTCAGATCACGGTAGGTGGCCAGAAAGCTGGCACGGTAAGCGTAGATGCCAATATGGCGCAGCCAGGCATCGGTGGTGAGCCAATCGGGCGGAGTCTTGAACTGCTCTCTGTCCCAGGGGATCGGCGCTCGGGAAAAATAGAGCGCGCGCCCCTGCAGTGAACGCACCACCTTGACCACATTGGGGTTGAATAGCGTATCCACATCGCCGATGGGCTCGGCCAGGGTGGCCATGGCCGCCTCGGGGTCATCTGCCAGCCGCTGGGCTACCTGGTCGATCAATACGGGAGGGATCAATGGCTCGTCACCCTGTACGTTGACGACCAGCGTGTCGCCCGCCAGTGAGAGCTGTTCGGCCACTTCGGCCAACCGGTCCGTGCCGGAGGGATGGTCGGCCCGGGTCATGACCACTTCCGCGCCGTAGGCTTGCATGGCGTCACGGATACGCTCGTCGTCAGTGGCTACGATGACTCGTTGCGCCTGGCTCTCGCAGGCACGACGCCATACGTGGGCCACCATGGGCTCACCGGCGATATCCAGAAGCGGCTTGCCAGGCAGCCGTGAAGAGCCGAACCGTGCCGGGACGACCGCGATGAATTGCGCCGCAGAGCCCATCACACCTCCCCGGTACGGCCAGGTGAAGTGGCCAGCTTCTCATCGGCGTCCATCTGCCGCGCTTCTTCAGGCAGCATCACCGGAATCCCGTCCCGTATGGGATAGGCCAGACCATCATAGTGGCAGCACAGCTCCTGTGCGTCGCGCTGATACTTCAGCTTGCCGTTGCAGAGCGGGCAAACCAGCATTGCCAACAGTTCCTTATCCATCGGTGCTTCCCCTTTGTGTCAGTTCTGCCAGCCTGGAAGCCAGCCAATCTTCAAACTCTTCTGGAAGCCGCGCTTCCACCTCCAGCACCCAGCTGTCCGCCGGGGCCAACTCACGGCATTTGACCGCATCCTTGGCCGTCATGACCACCGGTCCGAAGGCCATGGGCTTGAATGTTTGCTCATCGAAAGCGTGATGATCCGCCAAGGGGTGCTGTTCCCCATGAACCCCCAGCGTTTCGAGGGTCTTGAAAAAGCGCTGCGGGTTGCCGATCCCCGCCAGCGCATGTGCTGGCAGCGTAAAGGGCAAAGGAGCCAGCGGATAGTGCTGACCACTGGCCAGCTTGCGCCAGCCCTGGGGTACCAGTTGCATGGCCACCGAAGGCACCGGCAAGGGAGCCGTCAGCGTGCCATTGACGATCACCGCATCCACTTGTTGCAAGCGAGCAACGCCTTCGCGCAGCGGTCCTGCAGGCAGGCAGCGCTGGTTGCCCAGCCCACGGCTGCCATCGACCACCACCAGTTCAATATCGCGCCCCAGCGCCAGGTGTTGCAAGCCGTCATCGCTGATCACGATATCGCAGCCCATCTCGACCAGCGCTCGGGCGCCCCGAGCCCGCTGCGGGTCTGCGATGACGGGCAGCCCGGTCTGTTGAACCAGCATGAGTGGTTCGTCACCGCTATGCGCGGGATCCGTGGCGGGCGTAACATGAAGCGGATAATGGGGTGCGGTGCCACCATACCCCCGGGTCACGATGCCTGGCGAGTAGCCCTGCGCGACCAGCCAGCGCCCCAACCAGGCCACCAGCGGTGACTTGCCGGTGCCGCCCAGGGTGATATTGCCGACCACGATCACCGGCACCTCCGCCCGCCAGACGGGCTTGCGCCCCCGTCGGTAATCGCGTGCTCGACGATACATAAGATAACGGTATAAGCTGCCTAGCGGAAACAGCGGCGCCAGCCACGGGCTTCCCCCATAGGCGGCGTCGAGCCAGCGCTTCGCCAGGCTCACTCGTGCTCCTGAAACTGAAGCTGGTGCAGGGCCGCATAAGCACCTGACTTTTCCAGCAGCGCCTGATGGGTGCCCTGCTCCACGATACGCCCCTGGTCCATGACCAGAATGCGGTCGGCACGCTCGATGGTCGACAGGCGGTGGGCGATCACCAGCGTGGTGCGCCCCTCACAGACCCGCTCCAGGGCTTTCTGGATATAGCGTTCGGATTCGGTATCCAGCGCCGACGTGGCCTCGTCCAGAATCAGAATCGGCGCATCCTTGAAGATGGCTCGGGCAATCGCCAACCGCTGGCGCTGCCCGCCCGAGAGCATGACCCCATTTTCGCCTACCACGGTGAGATAGCCTTCCGGCAGTTTCTCGATGAACTCACTGGCGTAGGCGGCTTCTGCGGCAGCTTTCACGGCGGCCATGTCCGGATTTTCCACGCCATACGCGATATTGTCGGCGATGGTGGCATTGAACAGGGTGACCTGCTGGGAAACCAGCGCTATCTGCTGCCGCAGCGGCCCCAGCGCGTAGCGGTCGGCATCGATGCCATCGATCAGGATCTGGCCTTCGGTGGGTCGATAGAAGCGCGGCAGCAGGCTCACCAGGGTAGACTTGCCGCTTCCCGAGCGCCCTACGATAGCGACCAATTCGCCGGGGGCGACGCGCAGCTGAATATCGTGCAGCACGTTGGGCTGGTCGTCGGCGTAGCGGAAGCTGACATGGTCGATGACCACCTCGCCAGTCAAGCGGCTCGGCACCACGTCGCCCTCGTCACGCTCCGGGGCCAGGTCCATGAGACCGAACAGCTCGGCAGCAGCGGCAATGCCCTTCTGAATCTCACTGTTCACTTCGGTGAGCTGACGTACTGGTTTGATCATCAGCGCAGCGGCAGTAATGAAGGCAACGAATTCACCGGGCGTCATGTTGGCCATCAAACGAGGGGCCATGGCCAGCCATACCAGCAGGGCCATGGAAATGGCCACCAGCATCAGAATCACCGGCGAGCTGACCGCCCGGGTCATGGCTTCTTTCATGCTTTGCCGACGATTCTCTTCACTGACACGTTCGAAGCGCTGCTTTTCATAGGCTTCGGCACCATGGGTGCGCACCACGCGATACCCCGAGAGGGCTTCCGAAGCCACGTGCGTCACATCGCCCATGGAGTGCTGGATGCGCTTGGAGATGCGCCGAAAGCGCTTGCTGACGTAACTCACCACAGCGGCAATCAACGGCGTCACGCCCATGAACAGCAGAGTGAGCATCCAGTTGGTCCAGAACAGGTAGCCAATCAGACCCACCACGAAGAGCCCTTCACGGAGAATGATGGTCACCGCGTTGGTCGCCGCCCCGGCAACCTGCTCGACATGGTAGGTCACCCGTGACACCAGATGGCCGCTGGAGTGGTGATCGAAAAACCGCCCCGGCAAATGCAGCATGTGATCGAATACGTTACAGCGCAGCGTATGAATCACGTAGCGCCCCACGTAGGCCATGAAATAAGTACTGAGGAAAGTGCCCAACCCTCGGGCTGCGAACATCAGCACGACGAACAAGGGCAGAAACAGCCGAAACGCGGCATCGGGATGCTGAATGCCATCGATGAGGCGCTTCATCATCTCGGCCAGCGCGGTGCTGGACGCGGCGTAAATCAGAAACCCGATCACGGCAAGCGAGAAAGCGCGCCAGTGTGGCTTCACATAACTCAACAAACGTTTATAGAGTACCCAACCTGAATCAGTCACACGCGCTCCCGGCAGTAGTGTGCAGTGGGGGCGATTCTACCCTATGGTGGCTCGCTTCAACACCGCTTCTGGCCACCGGGAACACGCCGCTGGGTATCTATCTGCACGGGCACCCCCGGTTCCAGGCGGATACGCACCGCGCCATCATGGGCGGTACTCCACAGGCAGCTGTGCTGATGGCGAAAGCGCCGTACCACCTCATCGGCCGGGTGCTGGAAGGCATTATCGCGTCCGGCACTGAAGATGGCATGCCGAGGCATCGCTTCACGGACGAACTGCACACCGGAGCTGGTGTGACTGCCGTGATGGCCCGCCACCAGCACCGTGACGTCACCAGCCAACAGGGGCAGCAAGTGGCGTTCCACCTGACGCCCCACGTCCCCGGTGATCAGCAGCCGATGCTCTCCCACCTGGACTTCCAGCACGCAGGAGCGGTCATTGGAAGAGAGCTGCTGATGTCCTGCCGGGGGCCAGAGGAAACGATAGATGATCCCCTCCTGCTGCCACTGCTGGCCCTGCTCACAGGGCGTGCTGGCAACGATCAGCGGCTCGTCCAGCGGGGCACGCCAGTCCGCCACCTGATGCTCGTCCCGCAACGCTTCGACACCGCCTGCATGGTCGGTATCGGCATGGCTGACCACCACCAGGTCGAAGGCCTGACCAGGCGGCCAGAGCGTTTGCAAGGGCATGAAACCGCTGCGAAAACGCGGCCCCGTGTCGTAAAGCATCCGATAATCGGCGCTGCGCAGCTCGACCAGCTGGCCCTGCCCCACATCGTGCACGGTGACGACCAGCCGACGCTCTTCGACGCGCTCACTTGGCCACCAGGGAGCGCTCAGCGCCAATAGCGTGACCAGTATGCGCACCCCGCTGGGCGTGGCAGGCAATCCCCAGCCCAGCGCCAGCAGCAGCCAGGCCAACGCCAGCGGGTAGACGTGCTCGGGCGGTGGCTGCCACAGCGGTGCCAGGGCCAACGAAGCCTCCAGTAGATAATGGAACAGCGCCAGCGCCTGTGCGAACACCCACCAGGCGGCCAGCCCGATGCCAGGCAGCGGTGCGAGCAGCCACCCCAGCAGCGCCGAGGGCACCATGATCGAGCTGACCCAGGGCACGGCTAGCAGATTGACCAGCGGAGCCGCGGGCGCCACTCGGCCAAATGCCAACAGCACTGCCGCCGCCATCAGCGGCGCCAGCAGCAGCTGGGAACGCAGCAGCGCCCAGCACCAGCCTTTGATACCCCGAGGACGAGGGCGCCCCTGCCAGATGACGATCAGCCAGCCCACCGCCACGAACGACAGCCACAAGCCGGGCCGCCATAGAGAGAGCGGGTCGGCCACCACGATAATGGCGAATGCCAGCCACCAGGCCTGCCAGGGGCCCGGCGCATGGCGCCCGCTCAACACCCATAGCCCCAGCAGGGTCATGATCATGGCGCGCATGGCAGGCGGCGCCAGCCCTGCCAGCAGTGCATAGCCCACGGCAGCCGCCCCCGCCACCCACCAGGGCCAGACGCGCAGGCGCCAGTCACCGGGAGACATCAGCCGTGCTGCCAAGCGGGCCAACAGCAGCGCAAAGGACGCTACCAGGCCAACGTGCAAACCGGAAATCACCACCAGGTGCGTGGTCCCGGTGGCATTCAACAGCGCCCAGTCCTGCTGCGTCAGCTGGTCGCTATCGCCCAGCGTCAGCGCGGCCAGCCAGCGCTGGGTACGCGCCTCTGGCGCATTACTCTCCAGGTAGGCCACCGCCTGCTGACGTAGTTGGAAAGGCGCCTCCGACAAACGTTCGGGCGCAGGGTCGTTGCGTACATAGCCAGTGGCATGAATACCTTCACGCCACAGCCACTGGGCATAGTCAAAGCTGTTGGGGTTGGCAAAGCCTCTGGGTGGACGCAGCCGAACGGTCAGCTGCCAGCGCTCGCCAACGGCGTAAACCGCACTGGACTGGGTGGCAGACGAGGGAAAAGCCGAGTAGGCGCTGACCCGCACTTGCTTCAGCCGATCACAGGGCAGCAGGGGCTCCGGCGAGCGGCACGCTTCTACCGCCAGCCTCAAACGTTGGCTGCTCCCGTCCTCTCTTTGTACGTGGAGCACGCGGGCCTCCAACGTCAGGTCCTGGCCGCTCAAGCCGTCGGGCAGTCGTTTGCCCCACTCCTGCTGAAGGGTCAGCACCATCAGTGCCACCAGCGCTAGCCATATCGACCAGCGTGGGCGCGTCGTCGCCATGACTACGGCCGCCACCATCAGCACTGCCAGCGCCAAAGTGGCGTCTCGCTCGGCCCCCAGCCAACCCGCCAGCGCACCGCCCAACAGCGCAGCCAAGGCCGCTGGCACCGCACTCCCTCGCCCCATTCCACCTCCCTGGCCGAAACCCTTCGCCTCAGTAGCGTAGCCTAAGCCCTGCGCTATGTGGATAATAGCCTGCACCAATAGCAAGAGTACCTGACATGCCGCGCCGTTTCCTGCAGCGCTACATGCCTAAACCGGACACCATCCGGCGCCAACGATCGCTACGCTTCATGGCGCCGTTGATTGCCGATCCGGGTTTGTGGCTACTCACTCGACGCAGCGTTGCCAACGCGTTTAGCGTCGGGCTTTTTTGTGCCATGCTGCCCATTCCCTTTCAAATGGTCGTGGCCGCGCTGGGAGCACGGCTGGCTCGCTGCAACCTGGCCCTGTCGGTGGGTCTGGTGTGGGTCACCAATCCGCTGACCATGCCGTTGATCTTTTATATCAATTATCGGATCGGTACTTTTTTGCTGGGCGCTCCGGTGCGAGAGGCGCCTTCTCGCATTTCGACCCGCTGGATAGCCGAGCAGATGCACGACATCCTGCCCCCCCTCCTGCTGGGTTCCCTGATCAGTGCCATCGTGCTGGCCATCATCTCCAACGTCGCGATTCGGCTCATCTGGCGCTGGCACGTCTCCCATAACTGGAAACGCCGCCGCCTGAAAAGGCGACGGCGCAGAGCCTGCATCGAATCGCAGTTCGACGATTAACCCCTGAGCGATTAACTCTGGAGTTGCTCGACGAGCCGCCCACCATCCAGCTTCATGACCCGATCCTGATGAGCCGCTAGGCTCACATCGTGAGTCACGATCACGAAGGCGCAGGCGCTCTCCTTGGCCAGCTCATCCATCAAGTCCAGAATGGTGCTGGCGGTGGTCTGATCGAGATTACCAGTGGGTTCATCCATCAACACCAGGCTCGGGTCGGTCACCAGCGCCCTGGCAATGGCCACACGCTGGCGCTCGCCGCCGGAAAGCTCACCAGGCTTGTGGTCGGCACGCGCCTTCATGCCCACTCGGTCGAGCAGTTGCAAAGCGCGCTGTTCGGCGACCTTTTTCGCCTGGCCGCGAATGATCAGCGGCAGTGCGGCATTTTCCAGCGCAGTGAACTCGGCCAGCAGGTGGTGGAACTGGTAAACGAAACCGATATAGCGATTGCGAAACTTGCCAAGTGCGGCTTCGTTGAGGTCCGACAGCGGTTCGCCAGCGATCACCACGCTGCCTTCACTGGGGCGATCCAGCCCCCCCAGCAGGTTCAACAGCGTGGTCTTGCCGGAACCGGAGCTGCCCACGATGGCCACGCGCTCCCCGGCATGTACCTGCAGATCCAGCTGGTCCAGCACCGTCAAATCCTGCGGCCCTTCGCTATACACCCGTGTCAGGCCACGGCATTCCAGCATGACGGCGGGTGGTTGAGTAATCGTCGAAGTCATCGGAGCATCCTTATTCATAGCGCAGTACGTCAGCCGGTTGAACCCGAGCTGCTCGCCAGGCAGGGTAAAGTGTCGAGAGGAACGTCAGGCCGAAGGCGGCCAGCACGATGTCCCGCACATCGCTCCACTGCAAGCGCGAGGGCAAGTCGCTGATGAAGTAGACCCCAGCATCGAGGAACTGGATGCCGAAAGCACTCTCGAACCAGCCGATGATATCGGAGATGGTCAGCGCCAGCGCAATGCCGACCGCCACACCAACGGCAATGCCGATCAAGCCGATGGCCAACCCCTGGACGATGAAAATACCCATGATCGAGCGCGGCGTGGCACCGATGGTGCGCAAGATGGCAATGTCGGCACGCTTGTCGGTCACCACCATGACCAGGGTGGACACGATGTTGAACGCCGCCACCGCAATGATCACCGTCAGCAGCAGTGCAATCATGCGCTTCTCCATCTGGATGGCCTGGAACAGGTTGCCGTGGGAGAACGTCCAGTCGGTGCCACGATAACCCGAGCCCAGCTCCCTGACGATGGCCTGGGTTTCGCTCCCGGCCACGAACAGATCATCCAGCTCGAGTCGCAGCCCGCCTACGGCGTCGCCCATGCGCGCCAGGGTCTGCATGTCTTCGATGTTGGCATAGGCCAGATTGGCATCCAGATCCGCGCCCACGCTGAAGATTCCACTGACCGTGAAACGCTTCAGCCGGGGAAAGACCCCAGCGGGCGTAATCGACGCTTCGGGCACCAGCAGCGTGACGCGGTCACCCACCCCGACGCCAAGACGCCTGGCCAGCATGGAGCCCAGCACCACATTCCACTCACCGGGCACCAGATCGGCCAGCTCACCTTCCCGCATGTGCTGGCCAATGATCGACACCTGGCCTTCCCAGTCGGGGTGGATGCCGTTCACCATGGCCCCCTGATTACGCCCACCCGACGAGAACATACCCTGCTGCTCGACGTAGGGCGCCGCGCCAATCACTCGCTCGCGCTGCGTCAGCCGGTTGGCCAGCGCCTCCCATTCGACCAGACCCTCCTGCGCTTCGATCTTGGTGTGCGGCACCATGCCGAGGATACGCGTGCGCAGCTCATGATCGAAGCCATTCATGACCGACAACACCAGAATCAACACCGCCACGCCGAGCATCAACCCAAGCATCGAGGTCAGCGAAATGAACGAAATAAAATGGTTGCGGCGTTTAGCGCGCACATAGCGCAGCCCCACCAGGAAAGGCAAACGATCAAGCATGGCTTCATTCCTTAATAATGAGCGTCCATGGTACGGTTTTTTCAGCATGGCTGCATGTACAAACGCAGCCTTAGAGTAGCGAAAGCAGCGGCTGTTCCCTGGCACACGGTAACGCTTGCAAGTTGCGTGGTAACCCCCTAAATTGCGCCCGTTCCTCTTGCCCGCTGGGCGAGCTCTCTTACCTCGACACGAGTACCCGTGACATTGGCTATCAAGACGTATCGCTTGCTCCCCGAATGGCATCCTCAGGATGGCCTACAGTTGACCTGGCCCCGCCCAGACGGCGACTGGGCGCCCATGCTATCGCGGATCGAAGCGACCCTTGAGCGCATTGTGTTGGCCACCGCACGCTATCAACGCGTCATCATCAGCGTGCCGGATGAGGCGACTCGGCAACGCCTGCTCGCCACGTTCAGCGCTTACGGTATCCCCGACGCGCAGCTGCAGCTGATTGTCGCACCCACCGACGATACCTGGGCACGCGACCACGGCCCCATCACGGTGCTGGACGAAGAGGATCAGCCCCTGCTGCTGGACTATACCTTTACTGGCTGGGGCGGCAAATTTCCTGCCGAGCACGACAACCAGCTCACCCAATGGCTGGCCGACGCCGGAATATGGGCCTGCCCCGTCGCCTCCCGAGCCATGGTGCTGGAAGGGGGCGGCATCGAGACCGACGGCGAAGGCACGCTGTTGACGACCGAAGCCTGCCTGCTGAACCCCAACCGCAACCCGACCCTCAGCCGCGCCGACGTGGAAGCCCGGCTGGCAGAAGATTTCGGCGTGGACCGCTTTCTGTGGCTGGCTCATGGCCACCTGGAAGGCGACGACACCGACAGCCATGTGGACACGCTGGCACGCTTTTGCGACCCCACCACCATTGCCTACGTGCGCTGCGACGATCCAACAGATCCGCATTATCCGGCACTGCAGGCCATGGAACAGGAGCTCAAGGCATTCCGCCAGCGCAATGGCGAGCCCTACCGCCTGATCGCTCTGCCCTGGCCGCAGGCCTGTTTCGACCCGGAAGATGGCCACCGGCTGCCGGCCACCTACGCCAACTTTCTGATCATCAACGAGGCGGTACTGGTGCCCACCTATGGTGACCCCGCCGACGTGGTTGCCCTGCAAGCCCTGGCCACGGCGTTTCCGGAGCACACGCTGATCCCGATCGAGTGCGTCAGCGTGATTCGCCAGCACGGCAGCCTGCACTGCCTGACCATGCAGCTACCCAAAGGCACACTCGCCCCGATTGTTTCCATGTCTTGAAGATAATGTCTTGAAGATAATGTCTTCAAACTAACGTCTTGAAGTGAACGTCTTGAGGAGAACGGCATGTCACACACGCTGAACGTTGCGGTCATTCAACAGGCTGCCTGGCCTGACAAGGCGCGCAGCCTGGCAGAGAGCGAAGCCGGTATTCGCGAAGCAGCCCGCCAGGGTGCCCAGCTGGTACTGCTGCAGGAGCTGCATGCTACCCACTACTTCTGCCAATACGAAGACCCGGCGCTGTTCGATCTGGCCGAGCCGCTGGATGGCCCCACCGGGCAGCGCCTGGCCGACCTGGCAAAAGAGCTGGATATCGTGCTGGTGGGCTCGCTGTTCGAGAAGCGCGCCGCAGGCCTCTACCACAATACCGCCGTGGTATATGACCGCGCCCAGGGTCGCGTGGGCCAGTATCGTAAGATGCACATTCCCGACGATCCCGGCTTCTACGAGAAATTCTACTTCACCCCCGGCGATGCCGATGCCGCCCGTGGCGATGGTTTCACCCCCATCGACACCTCGGTGGGACGCCTGGGCATCCTGGTGTGTTGGGATCAGTGGTATCCGGAAGCCGCACGACTCATGGCGCTGGCGGGCGCGGAGCTGCTGCTCTACCCCACGGCGATTGGCTGGGACCCCAGCGACGACCCTGCCGAAAAAGCTCGCCAGAAGGAAGCCTGGACGCTGATTCAGCGTGCCCACGGCGTCGCCAATGGCCTGCCGGTACTGGTCGCCAACCGAGTGGGCTTCGAAGTCGACCATTCGGGCGTCGGCGAGGGTATCGAATTCTGGGGAGGCAGCTTCATCTGCGGCCCCCAGGGGGAACTGCTGGCCCACGCTGGCGAGCAGCGCGAGCAGTTGGTGGTGACCCTGGACATGGCGCGCAGTGAAAACACGCGACGCATCTGGCCTTATCTGCGCGACCGCCGTATCGATGCCTACGGTGACCTGACGCGCCGCTACCGGGATTGAGCCAAGCGTTCTTTCAACCACCGCCATCATAAAAAAACGCCTGCCCGGGTAACCCGAGCAGGCGTTTTCATTTGCATCACGAGGCGTCCCTTCTTCACGCCATGTCGCCCGTCGCCTGCCAGCAAGCAGGGCCGGACGTCACGGGCTCACTTCCAGAAATCGCGGATCGACGCGATCCCCTGAGCCCCCACGGCGCGGGCATGGTTGGCATCGAAGCGCGTCATGCCACCCAGCGCGAACACCGGCATGCCCGCCCGCTCGACCAACTGCTGGAAGTCGTGCCACCCCATGGGGGCCACTTCCGGGTGGGAGGGCGTGGTACGCAGGGGTGACAGCGTCACGAAATCGCAGCCCAGCACGGCGGCTTGAGACAGCTGCGTCTGGTCATGGGTCGAGGCAGAGAGCCACTTGTTTTCGGCAATGGGGCGGCGGTCCAGCGACATCAGACGGGCACTGGTGAGATGAATACCGTCGGCATCCACCTGCTCCAGCACTTCCGGCTCGGCATTGAGCAGCAGCTTGGCGCCGTACTGGCGGCACAGCGCCAACGCACGCTCTGCCCGCGTCAGGTAAGCCGCTTTATCCAGCGACTTGGCCCGCAGCTGCACCAGCCGAACACTATCCTCACGCAGGGCACGCTCCAGCAGTGCCGCAAACCGCTCATCATCGGCCTCTTCACCGGTAATGAGGTATTCGGTAGGCAGCATCACTGCGCGCAGGATGGGCAGATTGGCGGCGGGGAACGGGTAGTTCACCAGCTCGTCCATGGGTACCCAGCGCACGGCCTGACCTTCACGCCCGAAAGGTTCACCGGCAAACTCATGCACTTGCCACACGTCCAGCAGAATGTGCTTGTCCGGGTACTCGTGGTGCACACGAATCAGAGGCTGGGCGCGCACGATCTCTACCCCCAGCTCTTCATGCAGCTCACGCTTCAGACCTTCCAGGCCCGTTTCATAGGGCGCCAGCTTGCCGCCAGGAAACTCCCACAGGCCGCCATGATCGACATTGGACGGCCGACGCGCGATCAGCACGTGCTTCTGATCAGCGCTGATGATGGCCGCTGCCGCGACATGAACCCGTCGTTTTACCATTACACTCATTACGTCTAATCCACTCTGTGCGCGCCGCACGGGACAGGTACGGCGCTATCTGGCTTTGTTGAGCACGATGCCACAGCCTAGCTGCGGTAATCCGCATTGATGGACACATAGTCATGGGAAAGGTCGGAGGTCCACACGGTAGCCCCCTCCTCACCACGACCCAGCGTGATCCGAATGGTGATCTCCTCCTGCGCCATGACCGCACTGCCAGCGGCCTCGGTATAGCTGCTGGCGCGACCGCCCTGCTCCACCAGGCGCACGTCCCCGAGGTCGATGACCACTCGGCTGACGTCGAAGGCCTCAACTGGCGCACGGCCCACTGCGGCCAGAATACGCCCCCAGTTGGCATCCGAGGCATACAGCGCGGTTTTCACCAGCGGTGAGTGGGCGACGGTGAAGGCGACATCCAGTGCCTCCTGGCGGGTACGCGCCTCATCGACCTGCAAAGTGACGAACTTGGTCGCTCCTTCGCCATCACGAATGATGGCCTGTGCAAGCTCGGTCATCACGCGCTGCAGGCCGTTGCGGAAAATCGCCACCTGCTCATCGCTTTCGATGCGAACGCCGGTACCCGTGGCCGCCAGCATGCAGGCGTCGTTGGTGGAGGTGTCGCTATCCACCGTGATGCAGTTGAACGACCGGTCGACGGTCTCACGCAGCAGGGTTGCCAACAGCGTTTGCTCGATGGCCGCATCGGTGACCACGAACCCCAGCATGGTGGCCATGTTGGGCTTGATCATGCCCGACCCTTTGGTAATGCCGTTGATGGTGACCTGCTGGTCCCCCAGCGCTAGCGTCACCGTTGCCCCTTTGGCGCGGGTGTCGGTGGTCAGTATACCTTCACCGGCGTGTTGCCAAGCCTGACTACTCGCCGCCAGGGTATCCAGCGCTGGCGACAGACCCGCCAACAGCCGCGCCATGGGCAGCGGCTCACCGATCACACCGGTCGAAAACGGCAGCACCTGTTGCGCCGAAACGCCTGCCTGCGCGGCCAGTGCCTCGCAGCTCTCACGAGCATCCTGCATCCCTGAATCGCCGGTACCCGCATTGGCATTACCGGTATTGATCAGCCAATAGCGAGGGGCCTTCCCCGCCGCCTGGCACTGCGCCATGTGCTCCTTGGCCACGGTGACCGGCGCTGCGCAGAACGCATTGCGGGTAAACACGCCCGCCACACTGGCGCTTTCGGGTAGCTCGATCACCACCATATCGCGGCGGCCCGGCTTCTTGATGCCCGCCATTGCAGTGCCCAGACGCACCCCTTCAAGGGGTGGCAACTCCGGAAAGGGAAGGTTACCCACCGCCATGTTTCTCTCCTTAACGTGCGCTAACGATAATCAGCTTAGTTTGCCGCAGCACTGCTTGTATTTCTTGCCGGAACCACAAATACACGGATCGTTACGGCCGACTTTCGGCCCCTCACGGCGCAGCGGGCGCCCATCGGCACCAGGCGCGGCTGCCTCACCATCTTCGCTGGGCGCATCGTGGCGGCTGGCCGCCGTGGCCTTCTCACGCGCCAGCTCTTCGCGGCGCTTCTGCTCCAGCGCATCCACTTCTTCTGGTTGGCGCACCTGGACATGACTCAGGATGCGGGTGACATCGGCCTTGATGTTGGTCAGCAGATGCTGGAACAGTTCGAAGGACTCGCGCTTGTACTCCTGCTTGGGGTTCTTCTGGGCGTAGCCACGCAGATGGATACCGCGACGCAGGTGGTCCATGGATTGCAGATGCTCTTTCCAGCGCGTATCCAGCACCTGCAGCATGACCTGCTTCTCGAAGCGACGAATCAACGCCGCGCCCGCCGAGGCAATCTTGGCTTCGTAAGCTTCACGATGCATGGTCTGCAGGCGCTCGCGCAGCTTCTCTTCACTGAAGCGCTCATCCTCTTCCGCCCACTGAACCACCGGTGCATCCAGATTGAACTCGGTTTTCAGATGCGACTCCAGGCCATGCAGATCCCACTGCTCGGCCAAGCTCTGCGGCGGCACGTAGGTGCTGATGGCCTCTTCCATCACCTCCTCACGAATGCCCAGCACGGCGCTCGATACGTCGTCAGAGGCGAGAATTTCGTTACGCTGCTCGTAAATGACGCGGCGCTGGTCGTTGGCGACGTCATCGTACTCGAGCAGCTGCTTACGAATATCGAAGTTGCGCCCCTCGACTTTCTTCTGGGCACGCTCGACGGCGTTGGACACCATCTTGTGCTCGATGGCTTCGCCACGTTCCAGACCCAGCGCCTGCATCAAGCGCTTCACCCGGTCCGAGCCGAACAGTCGCATCAGGCTGTCTTCCAGCGAGAGGAAGAAGCGCGTGGAGCCAGGGTCGCCCTGACGGCCCGCACGGCCACGTAGCTGATTGTCGATACGACGCGATTCGTGGCGTTCGGAACCGATCACGTGCAGCCCGCCAGCTGCCAATACCGCATCATGACGCTCCTGCCACTCGGCTTTCAGGGCATCGAGCTGGGCCTGGGTCGGGTTCTGCAGCTTGGCGGCATCGGCCTCCCAGTTGCCGCCCAGCATGATATCGGTACCACGACCGGCCATGTTGGTGGCAATGGTGATGGCGCCGGGGCGCCCGGCCTGGGCAATGATTTCGGCTTCGCTCTGGTGCTGCTTGGCATTGAGCACGCTGAATTTGAGGCCCGCGTCACGCATCAGGCGTGCCAGATATTCGGAGGTCTCGATGGAAGCCGTACCGACCAGCACCGGGCGGCCCGCCTCGGTCTCGGCAGAGACGTCCTTGATGATCGCTTCGTACTTCTCTTCGGCACTCAGGTAGACGAGGTCGTTGAGATCCTTGCGTGCCAGAGGCCGGTTGGTGGGAATGACGATGACGTCGAGGCCGTAAATCTGACGAAACTCGAAGGCCTCGGTATCTGCAGTACCGGTCATGCCCGCCAGTTTTTCATAAAGGCGGAAGTAGTTCTGGAAGGTGGTCGATGCCAGGGTCTGGCTTTCACGCTGAACGGTAACGCCCTCTTTGGCCTCGACCGCCTGGTGCAGGCCTTCCGACCAGCGGCGGCCAGGCATGGTGCGCCCAGTGTGTTCATCGACGATGACCACTTGCCCGTCGGCGACGATGTAGTCGACGTCAAGATGATAGAGGTGGCGCGCCCGCAGCGCCGAGTGCATGTGCTGCAACAGGTTGAGGTTTTGCGCCGCATAGAGCGAATCGCCTTCGCCCAGCAAGCCTTCGGCGCGCATCAACTCCTCGACCTTGTTATGGCCTTGCTCGGTGAGCTCGACCTGCTTCTGCTTCTCGTCCAGCACGAAGTCGCCTTCGACAGGCGCGTCTTCGTCTTCGGACACTTCCGCCTGCTCCAGCTGCTGGGCCAGACGGTTGACGATGGTGTACAGCTCGGTGTTCTCGTCCACCGCACCGGAGATGATCAGCGGCGTACGCGCTTCGTCGATCAGGATGGAGTCCACTTCGTCGACAATGGCATAGTGCAAACCGCGCTGTACCTTGTCCTCCAGCGAGAACGCCATGTTGTCGCGCAGGTAGTCGAAGCCAAACTCGTTGTTGGTGCCGTAGGTGATGTCACACTGGTAGGCGTGGCGCTTCTCTTCACCGGTCTGGCCAGCAAAAATCACCCCTATCGACAGCCCCAGGAACTCATACAGCGGGCGCATCCACTCGGCATCACGGCGGGCCAGATAGTCGTTCACCGTGACCACGTGTACCCCTTTGCCCGTCAAGGCATTCAGGTATACCGCCAGCGTGCCCACCAGGGTCTTGCCCTCGCCGGTTTTCATTTCGGCGATACGGCCGCGGTGCAGTGTCATGCCACCGACCATCTGCACATCGAAGTGACGCATGCCCATGACTCGCTTGCTGGCTTCGCGCACTACCGCAAAGGCCTCAGGCAGCAGTTTATCCAGGCTTTCCCCAGACTCCAGACGCTGGCGCAGCTCGGCCGTCTTGGCCTGCAGCTCGCCATCGCTCAAGCCGACCAGGGTCTCTTCCAGCACGTTGATACTCTGCACGCTCTTGAGCATGCGTTTGACTTCACGGTCGTTCTTGGAGCCAACGACTTTGCGTAACAAGGAATTAATCATGAAATATCCACATCAACAGGAGCGACCTCTTCAGGCGCACTCTTTCATAGGGTCAATTAACGTCGGGTAAATGAACGTACCGCTTGCAGCAGGTCAACGGGCTGGCGGCCCTCGAGGAGAGCATACATCCAGAGCGACCGTCTGGCGGGGCATGACGGAAAAGAAAGAGATAAAGCTTTTCAGAACAGGAAGTTGACGCTGCTGGCGTGCTACCCAGCGCCTTAGCGCGCGGCGCTTTTTGGCGATCCACTGCGACTGGGCACGCAGCA
Organism: Halomonas sp. 141; assembly: GCF_002810305.1. NCBI lineage: Bacteria > Pseudomonadati > Pseudomonadota > Gammaproteobacteria > Oceanospirillales > Halomonadaceae > Halomonas > Halomonas sp. 141. Next base: position 145,081 of record NZ_PINZ01000002.1, on the reverse strand, counting down.
TGGCGGGCACCCAAAAGCAGATACACACGCTCCGGTCGCTGCTGCGCAGATCAGAAGGGTGTAAACTGGCGGGCAGCAGACAGCTCACCAGCAGGCCCGCAAGCCACCAACGCGCCAGCCCATGGCGACGATGCCGCCGTGGCAGAGCAGATAATGTATCGAGCGTTGATGGCATGCTGTGGCGTGGCTCCTGAGCGTGTTAGGCTCTGTCGATAGACAAAAAACATGGGTGCTGCGCGCACTCGTCAGCACGAAACTATCCGCAACACCCCAGGAATCAGGTGAATGAGTATAAAGGTTAAGCGTTCCCGCGCACAGCCCATTACCCAATTGCTGAACACCTCCGCTGGCGCCGGCCACCTGATGCGCCAATCGCGCCTGATCGATCAAGCCCAGACTCATCTGCGCGCCCATCTGCCTGAAGAGATGCGCGAGCATGTCTTCGTAGGCGGCTTCAGCAACGGGCGGCTAACCCTGATCAGCAGCCAGGCCAGCTGGTTGACCTGGTTACGCTATGAGCAACCGCATTTGTTGAGCCTGCTGCACCAGCTCCCCGGCTTTACAAGGGTAACGGGGTTCACGTTAAAAGTGCGCCCGGTACGCACCGTGGCGCCACCAGCACGCTATGCACGCACCCTTTCCAGCAGTGCTGGCACAACGCTCAAGGAGTGCGCCGAAGATACCGAACACCCTAGGCTAAAGCAGGCCCTGGAGCGCCTTGCTTCGCACGCTCAGCGTACGTCATGAAACCTACGCAAAACAGGCCGCTCGCCCACCATTAGGCCAAACGCAATAAAGCACCGCATGGCGGTGCTTTATCTTTAGTGAGGGGACACTCCCCGATTTTCAAGCGACGACCCTTAAAAACCACCTCAGGCCATGGCAGGTGCCGCGTAGGAGATCGGCGCAACAGCCTTCTCTTCTTCGAAGGTCACGATTTCGTAGGCATCGGGCTGCGCCATGAGTTCGCGACACAGACGATTGTTGAGGGCATGGCCGGATTTCACGCCACGGAACTCGCCAATCAGGCTATAGCCAAGCTGATAGAGATCGCCGATGGCGTCGAGCACCTTGTGCTTCACGAATTCGTCCTCGTAGCGCAGACCACCTTCATTCACGATACGGTAGTCATCCACCACGATGGCGTTGTCGAGACTGCCACCCAGCGCCAGATTGTTCGAGCGCAGGTACTCAAGGTCACGTATAAAGCCAAAGGTTCTGGCCCGAGAGACTTCCTTGACAAACGAGGTCGTGGAAAAGTCGATCAATGCCGTCTGCTTCTGCTGCTCGAAGACAGGGTGGTCGAAGTCGATGGCAAACGACACCTTGAAGCCTTGATGGGGCAGGAATACGGCCTCCTTGTCACCATCACTGACCGCCACACGACGCTTGATGCGAATGAATTTCTTGGCCGCGTCCTGCTCGAGAATACCCGCAGACTGAATCAGAAAAACGAACGGGCTAGCGCTACCGTCCATGATCGGCACTTCCGCGGCACTGATATCCACGTAGGCATTGTCGATGCCCAGCCCCGCAAAGGCCGACATGAGATGCTCGACGGTGGCTACCTTGACGCCTTCATGGGAAAGTGCCGTACACAAGGTAGTGTCTTCCACCAGCTCGGCGCGGGCAGGCACGTGAACCACTGGGTCCAGATCGGTTCTGACAAACACAATACCCGTGTTGGCCGGCGCCGGGCGCAAAGCCAGATGAACTTTCTTGCCAGAGTGCAGACCCACTCCAGTGGCGCGGATGACGTTTTGTAGTGTGCGTTGTCTGATCATGGGCAGTGGTCAAGCTCTAATATCGGCGGCGTGTAACGAGTCGCTACCCAGCCGCAGGGGGAGAAAAGTTATCAAACAGTGTTCACTTTAACAGCAAACGAGCGTCTTACCAATAAAACTCTCGTTTGCTGCCTCAATAAACCTGATAGCGCAAGTCAATCTGCCTGGCGGCGCAGGAACGCGGGGATATCCAGATAGTCATCGGCATCGGCCGAACGACGTTTTTCAGGGCGTGGTTTGGCTGCTGCTTCCGGCGCTTCGGCACGCGCGGTAGCCTGTTGCCGCATGACGGTGGGCTGCTGCAATTTACGGTAGTCGGAGCCACCGGCATCTGCAGCGGAGCGGCGTGCCGGTTCGCGAGACACGGCCTTGGCCTTGCTGCCATCCAGGCCAGCCGCCACAACGGTCACGCGCAGCTCGTCGGACATTTCCATATCGATGGAAGTACCCACGACGATGGTGGCTTCCTGAGAGGCGAACTCCTGCACCGTGGCACCGACGTCATTGAATTCGCCAATGGATAGGTCGGGGCCAGCCGTGATGTTGACCAGAATGCCGCGGGCACCGTGCAGGTCGATATCTTCCAGCAGCGGGCTGCGGATGGCTTTTTCTGCAGCTTCTCGGGCACGGTTTTCACCAGTGGCACCGCCAGTGCCCATCATCGCCATACCCATTTCTGACATGACAGTACGCACGTCTGCGAAGTCGACGTTGATGATGCCCGGGCTGGTAATCAGCTCGGCAATGCCTTGCACCGCCCCCAGCAGCACGTCGTTGGCAGCGCTGAATGCCGTCAGCAAGGTTGCGTTCTTGCCCAGCACCGACAACAGTTTTTCGTTGGGGATGGTGATCAACGAGTCGACATGCTCGGAAAGCTCTTTCATGCCCTCCTCGGCCGCTCGCATACGCTTCGGCCCTTCGAACGGGAAGGGGCGCGTGACCACAGCAACCGTCAGGATACCCAGCTCCTTGGCGACCTGGGCAACTACTGGAGCGCCTCCTGTCCCCGTGCCACCGCCCATACCGGCAGTGATGAAGACCATGTCGGCGCCACTGAGCAGCTCGGCAATGCGATCTCGATCTTCCATCGCGGCCTGGCGACCCACCTCAGGGTTGGCGCCTGCGCCCAGCCCTTTGGTGATTTCCCCCCCCAACTGAAGCACCGTTTTTGCCGACACTCGCTTGAGCGCCTGTGCATCGGTGTTGGCGCAAATGAATTCGACGCCTTCGATGCTGCTCTCGACCATGTGGTTGACAGCATTACCGCCGCCGCCGCCAACACCGACGACTTTAATGACCGCACTGCTCGAGGGTGCGTTATCTACCAATTCGAACATAAGCCCCGTCTCCTGAACCGCGTCGCGGCCCTATCAGAAATTTCCTTTGAACCAGCCTTTGATTCTTGCCAGCGCCGAATGGCCATCCTTGATATCACGCCGGGCAAATTCACTGCGTCCTTTGTGTCCCGCAGCGCTTCCCCCGTGGCTTTCCAGGCCTTGCCCATGACGCGTTTCCTGCAGTGCATAGTGCAGCAAGCCAACGCCCGTCGCATAGATAGGATTACGAACCACATCTGCCAGGCCTCTGACATTTTGTGGGCAGGCAATACGAACCGGCATGTGAAAAATTTCTTCGGCCAATTCGCTGACACCTTCCATGCGTGAAGTGCCGCCGGTAAGCACCACACCCGCAGCCACCATATCTTCATAGCCACTGCGGCGTAATTCGTCTCTGACCAGCGTGAAGAGCTCTTCATAACGAGGCTCCACGACTTCCGCCAGTGCCTGGCGCGACAGATCTCGTGCCGCGCGATCACCCACGCTGGGCACCTTGATCATTTCATCGCTGGCCGCCAACTGCGTCAATGCGCAGGCGTATTTTACCTTGATTTCTTCCGCGTGCTGAGTGGGCGTACGCAGCGCCATGGCGATATCGTTGGTGACCTGATCACCGGCGATCGGAATCACTGCCGTATGGCGGATGGCGCCCTCACTGAAGATGGCCATGTCGGTGGTACCTCCACCGATATCGACCATACAGACACCCAGCTCGCGCTCGTCTTCGGTAAGCACTGCCATGCTGGACGCCAATTGCTCCAGGATAATGGCATCCACATCGAGACCGCACCGCCGCACGCACTTTTCGATGTTCTGTACGGCATTCAAGGCAGCCGTGACCAGATGCACTTGCGCCTCCAGACGAACCCCGGACATTCCCAGCGGTTCGCGGATGCCCCCTTGGGCGTCGATGGAAAACTCCTGGGGCAAGACATGCAGCACTCGTTGCCCTTCAGAGATAGCCCGAGCCCGTGCGGAATCGATGACCCGCTCGATATCGTAAGGAGTGACTTCACGCTCCTTGATGGCCACCACGCCGTCGGAGTTCATGGAGCTAATATGACTGCCTGCCACACCCACATAGACAGAGTGGATATCGCAGCCCGCCATCAGCTCTGCCTCTTCGACAGCACGCTGAATCGACTGCACCGTGGATTCGATATTGATGACCACTCCTCGCTTCATGCCGCGAGAAGGATGAGAACCGATACCGGCGATTTCAATCCCACCATCATCGGTGGGTTGACCGACTATCGCGACGACCTTGGACGTTCCAATGTCCAGCCCGACAACCATATTGGATGCGTTGGGTGAGCCTGCCATGAGTCGGTAAATCTCCTTGTCGTCGTTTTATAAGAACGGGGGTCGCCTTTTAACGCTTAAACGAAAAGCAGGCAAAACCCGAAGATAAAATAAATAAGTTGACTAAAACTGTATAGCGCCGCTAACCGCGACCGAACAATAAATACTGACCCACAGCATCGTCTGAGACATAGTATAGAAACAATAGCCACAATACGACTAGCCCAAACCAACGATAATTGGCCAGGAAAGCATTTTATACCCCATAAGCGGTTTTTTTAGCGGGCCTGCCTGCCTATTTACCCGCTTTTTTGCACATTGTACCTTATCGTGACTCGCCCTCCTCCTCCGGAACCTCGGTTTCACCGTGCCAGGCCACTGCCACACCATTGGGGTAGCGCAGATCGATGTAGCGGATATGCTCGCCCACGCTGCTCAGCTCACGCTGCCAGGAGGCCGATAGCCGGGCAAGTCGCTCCCCATGGTGACGACGCCCCAGCATTACCCAGGTACCCTGGTCGAGCTGAAGCCGCCAGGCGCCTCGGGGTTCCAAGCGCAGTTGCGCCAGGGTCAGCGACAGCCCGGCAAAGTGCGGTGCCAAACGCTGATAATAGGCCAGCACTTCCGCACTGCTTTCCTGGGGTCCCGCCAGGTCGGGCAATCCGGCAGGCACAGCAAGAGGCGCATAGGAGAAGGGTTCGCCTCTTGGATTAAGCAGAAAGTCGTCATTCCAGTGGGCTACCGGCGTCTGTTCTATCAATTCGAAGACCAGCGCATTGGGCCACTCTCGGGAGATTCGCACTTCATCCAGCCAACCAATCTCCAGGGCATTACGGCGCAGCTCGCCCAGGTCTGCCGACAGCCAAGTGATATTCTGGACCAGCGGGGCCAACTGTGAACGCAGATAGTCCGCGCTCACGTACTCCCACTCGCCTCGAATGGACACTCGCTCGATCGGGCGATCCAGCCAAAGCCATAGCGCTCGACTCCCCGCCCCCAGCAGCAATGCCAGTAGAACGATACCGAGCCACGCATTGCGCTTCTTCATAAAAAACTCATGCCATGCCCTGTCACGAATCGCGCGCCAGTGCCGTGGTTAAAATACGCATCACCAGCTGGTCGAAATCGATGCCAGCGTGGGCTGCTGCCTGTGGCACGAGGCTATGATCGGTCATGCCGGGCACGGTATTCACTTCGATCAGCCAGAAGCTGCCTGCCGCATCACGCATGACATCGATACGCCCCCAGCCTTCGCCACCCACGGCAAGGAAGGCCTCCTTGCACAGCGCAGCCAACGTCTGCTCGTCTTGTGCAGACAGGCCACAGGGCAAGTGGTACTGGGTGGTATTGGTCAGATACTTGGCTTCATAGTCATAAAACCCACCGGGCACCTCGACACGGATAGCAGGCAACACGTCATCGCCCAATAGTGCGACGGTGTATTCATCACCAGTAATAAAGCGCTCGGCCATGACCCTGGCATCGAAGGTAGCAGCCTGGGCATAGGCGGCTTTCAGCTCATCAAGGCTGCGGACGATACTAATGCCTAGAGTCGAGCCTTCGTGTACCGGCTTGACCATCATGGGTAGCCCTAGCTGAGCGACCACCGCCTCCCAGTCCGAAGCGGCATTCAGCATGATGCACTCCGGCGTGGGCAGGCCGACGGCTTGCCACACCTGCTTGGTACGCTGCTTGTCCATTCCCAGCGCCGAAGCCAGTACGCCACTGCCGGTGTAAGGCAAACCGAGCAGCTCCAATGCGCCCTGCAGCGCTCCATCTTCACCGCCACGCCCATGCAGTGCGATGAACACCGCGGTGGGATCGAGGCGCTCGAGGCCCGCCAGCCCACCCTCTTTGAGATCGTAACCCTGCGCATTCACGCCTTGACGCTGCAAGGCGCTCAACACGGCGGCACCACTCTTGAGCGACACCTCCCGCTCGGCCGACATGCCGCCGTAGACCACGACGACACGCTCCAGGCCAGCCTGCTGCGTTTGCCCTGATGTCATAGCACCACCTCTTTCATGACCAGCTTGGCTTGGGCAAGGCGCAGTGAAATACCACCCACATCGCCCGCGCCCTGGGTAATCAGAATATCGCCTGGACGCAGCACGTTGTTGAGCAGGGCAGGCAGCTCGTGCTTGTGCTCCACGAACAGCGGATCGACATCGCCACGTTGACGGATGGAGCCTGCCAGGGTCTTGCCTTCAGCACCCGGCACCACCGCCTCGCCAGCGCTGTACACGTCGAGCAGCACCAGCGTATCCACCTGAGACAGTACGCGCACGAAGTCTTCGTAGAGATCGCGGGTACGGCTGTAACGGTGGGGCTGGTAGAGCATCACCAGGCGGCGCTCGGGCCAGCCGGCACGCACCGCCTGAATGACCATATCCACTTCACGCGGATGGTGACCGTAATCGTCGACCAGCATGATCTCGCCTTCGCCGACCGGTGCCGGATAGTGGCCATGCACCTGAAAGCGCCGCCCTACGCCCGCAAACCCCATGAGACCGCGCTGAATGGCGTCATCACTGACTCCGGCGTCGGTCGCCACCACGATGGCCGCCATGGCGTTCAAGGCATTATGACGGCCAGGCATGGCCAGTCGAATGGCCAACGGAGGCGCGCCACCGGGCCGCAGTGCCGTGAAGGAGACTTCCCCAGCCTGCTGACTAAAATCCACGATGCGGTAATCGGCATCTTCATCGAAGCCGTAGGTCACGAACTGGCGCTTGATACGCTCGCACAGCCCGCGCACGTGGGGATCATCGATACACAGCACTGCCAGGCCGTAGAAAGGCAGATTGTGCAAGAACTCGATGAAGGTGTTTTTCAAACGTTCGAAGTCACCCCCATAAGTGGCCATGTGGTCAGCATCGATATTGGTGACGATCGACACCATGGGCTGAAGGTGAAGAAACGACGCGTCGGATTCGTCGGCCTCGGCCACCAGATAGTCGCCCTCCCCCAGGCGAGCATTGGCGCCTGCGCTGGTGAGTTTGCCACCGATCACGAAAGTTGGATCCAGGCCGCCCTCTGCCAACAGGGTAGCCGTCAGGCTGGTCGTGGTGGTCTTGCCGTGGGTACCGGCCACGGCAATGCCGTGACGAAAGCGCATCAGCTCGGCGAGCATCTCCGCACGCCGCACTACCGGCACGCGGTGGTCGTGCGCCCAGCGAATTTCAGGATTGGTTTCATCGATGGCACTGGAGACGACGACCACATCCGCGCCTTCCACGTTCTCCCTGGCGTGCCCAATGAACACGTCGACGCCGCACTGACGCAAACGCTCCACCACACTGGACGCTTTCATGTCACTGCCGCTGACCTGGTACCCCTGATTGGCGAGCACCTCGGCAATGCCGCACATGCCGGCACCGCCAATACCGACGAAATGAAGCCGCTGGATACGGCGCATACCCGGGCCGCTCGGGCCACTCAGCTGCGGCGACGTATGATTGACTGACTCGGTCACGCAGTTTCTCCTTGCTTCACCAGCGAGAGACAGCCTTCGGCCAGGCGCTCGGTCGCGTTCAAAGACGCGGCTTGACGTGCCTTGACGGCCATCTCTGCCAGGGTCTCTGGGTGGAGTAATTGTTCCAAAAGGTTACTTAAATAGTCAGCCGTCAGCTCAGCCTGTACGACACATAGCGCCGCACCCGCCTGAACCAGCACCTCGGCATTCACCCGCTGATGGTCGTCCACGGCAAAAGGAAACGGCACCAGCAGGGCGGGTTTGGCCGCCGCTGCCAGTTCGGCAATCGTCAGCGCACCGGCTCGGCAAACGACCAGATCCGCCCAGGCATAGGCCGCGGCCATATCATCGATGAAAGGCGAAACCTCGGCGACCACCGCCTGCTGAGCATAGGCGTCTGCCGTGGCGAGATCGCGCTCCTTGCCAGCCTGGTGACGCACCTCGGGACGTCGCTCCGGCGGCAGCGCAGCCAAGGCCACAGGCAGGCGCTCGTTCAACGCTACCGCGCCCAGGGAGCCGCCTACCACCAACAGGCGCAGCGGCCTGCCCTGCATGTCGGCCACCTGGCGGGGCTGCTCGCCCAGCGCGGCGATATCATCACGCACCGGGTTGCCGATCACCTCGGCACGCGTGCCAAACGCATTTTCGAACGCGGCATAGGTACGCGTGGCCAGGCGCGACAGCACCTTGTTGGTCAGCCCTGCCACGGCATTCTGTTCATGAATGACCAGCGGAATACCGGATAGCCGAGCCGCCAGACCGCCAGGCCCGCTGGCAAATCCACCCAGCCCTACCACGACATCCGGCTTGAAACGCTTGATGACACCACGTGCCTGGAGCACCGCGCGCGACAGGTTGAGCGGTGCCTTGAGCCAACCAGCGGCACCATTGCCGCGCAACCCACTGATCGCAATGGTATGCAGCAGAATGCCCGCCTCGGGCACCAGCCGGTTTTCAATTCCCCGTGGGCTACCCAACCACTCCACGGCAACCCCTTGGGACTGGAGAGCACGCGTCAGCGAGAGTGCAGGAATGACGTGCCCTCCCGTTCCTCCCGCCATGACCAAAACCCGTCGACCCGCATGTATCGCCACAAACAGCTCCTTGAATAATTACGTCAACCGCGGCTCTCGGCGAGCACGATAAGGCGTCGACAATCGGCGCGGGCGATGCCGAGTTTCTGCATCCACCCGGAGCAACAGTCCCACCATCATGCCAGTGACCAGCAGACTGGAGCCTCCGTAGCTGATCAGCGGCAGGGTCAGCCCTTTGGTCGGCAGCAAGCCAGCACTCACCGCCATATTGATAAACGCCTGAGCCGCCACGATAAAGCCGATCCCGTAGCTCACGTAGGCACCGAACAGATGCCCAGCCAGCTCTGCCCGTCGACCCACCCACATGGCCCGCACGATGAACAGGGTGAACAGCAGCACCACGGCTATCGCTCCAATCATGCCCAGCTCTTCGGCCACCACCGCAAAAATGAAGTCCGTATGGGCTTCGGGAAGATAGTGCAGCTTCTGCACGCTGTTGCCCAATCCGGTGCCAGTCACATGGCCACGTCCAAACGCGATCAATGCCTGCGTCAGCTGATACCCGGTGGCGAACTGGTCGGCCCAGGGGTCCAGGAAGCTGGTCCAGCGCGCCAGTCGATACGGCTCCATGACGACCATCATCACGGCACCAAACCCCAGCACCCCGCCACTGCCCAGCAACAGCGTCAGCGAAGCGCCGCTCATCATCAGCATGCCGATCACACACACGGCATATACGACCATGCCGCCGAAATCCGGGGCAAGAAACAGCAGGAAGGCAGGAATGGCCAGTACCGCCAAGGGGCGCCACATGGTAAAGGCGCGCTGGCGCAGTTCATAAGTGAATCGCGACATGAAGGCGGCCATGTAAAAGATCAGCCCCAGCTTGCCAAATTCCGAGACTTGCAGGCTGGGAAGCGGCCCTGGCAGGGCAATCCAACGCTTGCTGCCGTTGACCTCCTGGCCTACGGCCAGTACCACGACCAGCATGACAATGCTCAGCAACAACAGCAACGCCGCATTCTGGCGCCATAGCTCCAGCGGCACGCACACCATGAACAGGCATGCCAATATCGCCAGCAGCAAAAAAATGCCGTGCTGGCGAGCATAGTGATAGCTGTTTTCCAGTAGCCCTATCGACGCGGAGCTGACCATGACCCAGCCCAGTCCTGCCAACGCGACGGCGGCGACAATCAGCCAGACATCGCAAGGCAGGTGGCGGGTCGCCAGCGCTTCACGCAGTCGCTGCATCCTACTCATGGTTTCGTCGCTCATGGGGCACTCTCACGCTGTTTCTGCTCGATCCAGTCGCGAAACAGGTCGCCCCGCGCCTGGTAGTTGGCGAATTGGTCCAGGCTGGCACACGCTGGCGAGAGCAACACACAATCCCCTCGCTCGGCCAGCTGCCATGCGGCTTCCATCGCCTGTGTCAGCGTTTCGACACGCTGAGTGTGAAGGCAAGGGCCAAGCACGTTGTCGAGACGCTCGGCGTCTGCGCCGTAGAGCAGCGCGGCTTTTCCATGGTCCGCCAACGGCCCGGCCAGCGGCGTAAAGTCGGCTCCCTTACCCACGCCTCCCGCCAACAGAATGATCTTGCCAGTGAGCGCGACGCCAATACCATTGATGGCGGCCAGGGTCGCACCCACGTTGGTCCCTTTGGAGTCGTTGACCCAGCGAACCCCGTTCACCTCAGCAACGGTTTCGCTACGGTGCGGCAGCCCCTTGAACGTGGTCAACACCTCACACATGGCCTGACGATCAAACCCCAGCGCCCGGCCCATGGCCAACGCTGCCAGCGCGTTCAACTGATTGTGCTGACCAGTAATGGCCAGCTCATCCACCGCCAGCCACGGCGTCTCGCCGTGCATCAAATAGCGGCGTCCATCAATATCGGCCAGCCCCCAGTCACTACCGGCCGGAACACCCACACCAAAACGCTCGACACGGTCGAGGGCATCCAGAGGCCAGGTCATGGGGTCATCGGCGTTGACCACCGCGTGCTCGGCGCCCATGAAAATGCGCTGCTTGGCCTGACGGTAACCCGCCAAATCGCCATGACGGTCCAGATGATCATCGCATAAATTGAGAAACGCAGCCGACGCCGCTCCGAGGCGAGGCGTCGTTTCCAGTTGAAAGCTGGAGAGTTCGAGGATGAAGAGCTCGGCACCGGGATGGTCGGCCAACAGATCCAGAGCCGCCGTGCCCAGATTGCCCCCCACGGCGGCATTCACCCCCGAGGCCTTGGCCATTGCACCTAATAGCGTGGTCACCGTGGACTTGGCATTGGAGCCCGTAATCGCCGCCACCGGGGCACGCACCAGACGCCTGAACAGTGCCGTTTCACCCACCAGCATCGGCTCGCCGGTGGCAGGGTTGACTCGCTCCAACAGCCCGTCGAGGCCTGCCAAATGCGGGTCGACCCCCGGACTGACCACCACCTCGTACGCATCGCTGAAATCCAGCTCATTCAGCGGCCCACAGTGGCAATCAATCGCCGGATAACGCTGCTGGAACGCGGCGAGTCCAGGCGGCATCTCGCGGGTATCGGCCACCATGAAAGGCACTCCATGGCGGTCCAAATGGCGACAGATCGCCTGACCGGAAATGCCCAGTCCAACAACAACGGTAACACCCTGAGGTACCTTCACCATGAACGACTCCTTGGCCCGGGCTAGAGCGGCCTTGGCCACCGTGACACGACTACCCTGACACGACTACCCAATGACTAACGCACTTTCAGTGTGGCCAGTCCCAGCAGAACGAGGACAACGGTGATGATCCAGAAACGCACGATCACGCGCGGCTCAGGCCATCCCTTGAGTTCGTAATGGTGATGCAGCGGAGCCATGCGGAAGATACGGCGCCCCGTCAGCTTGTAGGAGCCGACCTGCAGAATGACCGATACGGTTTCCAGCACGAAAATACCGCCCATGATGAACAGCACGATCTCCTGGCGCACGATGACCGCCACCACGCCCAGGGCGGCCCCTAACGCCAGCGCACCCACATCGCCCATGAACACCTGGGCGGGATAGGTGTTGAACCACAGAAAGCCCAGGCCAGCACCGGCAATCGTGGCACAGAAAATGGCCAGCTCGCCGGTTCCCTGAATGAAGGGAATATGCAGGTAGTTGGCAAATACGGCATTGCCGCTGGCATAGGCAAACACCGCCAGCCCCATGGCTACCAGCACGGTGGGCATGATGGCCAGACCATCCAGGCCATCGGTCAGGTTGACGGCATTGGAGCTACCGACAATCACAAAATAGCTCAACACGATGTAGAACAAGCCCAACGGCAGCGCAACGTCCTTGAACAGCGGAATGAGCAGGCTGGTTTCGGCGGGCGTGGTGGCCGTGGCGTACAGAATGATGGCGGCTCCCAGGCCGACCACCGACTGCCAGAAATATTTCCAACGTGCTGGCAGCCCGCGGGGATTCTTTTCGACCACTTTGCGATAATCGTCGACCCACCCGATGGCGCCAAAGCCCAGCGTCACCAGCAGCACGATCCAGACGTAATAGTTGGTCAGGTCACCCCACAGCAAGGTGCTGATCGCAATCGCCAGCAGGATCATGGCGCCGCCCATGGTCGGCGTACCTGCCTTGGAAAGATGCGACTGTGGGCCGTCGTCGCGAACGGCCTGGCCAATCTGCCCTTCAACCAGTCGGCGTATCACCCAGGGCCCCAGCCAAAGGCACAGCATCAGCGCGGTGAGCGCGGCGAGAATGACGCGTAGCGTCAAATAATTGAACACCTGAAACGCAGATTGAAATTGAGCTAGAAAATTCGCCAAATGAAGTAACATGAACGGCGCTTACCTTGTGTCATCCGCACGCAGCGCAGCAATGACTCTTTCCATGCCGGCACTGCGCGATCCTTTCGCCAGCAGCGTGGCGTCGGGTGGCAGAGAATTAATAACATGACGCACTAGCGTCTCGTGGTCGTCGAAGTGCAGCCCGCGACCAAAGGCATCCGAGGCAGCCCTGGCTGCCTCGCCAACCGTCAACAGCATGTCCAGCCCCAGCGACGCAGCATAAGCGCCCACGTCAGCATGTAGCCGGTCGGACTCATCCCCCAGCTCCCCCATCGCGCCCAGGGCGCACCAGCGAGGGGCAGGAAAGCTCGCCAGGGCATCCAGAGCTGCCTTGACCGCGCCAGGGTTGGCGTTGTAAGTGTCGTCCAACAGCGTCGTGCCACGAATACCGGGCACCACGTTCATGCGGCCCTGCAATGCCGACAACCGATTCAGCCCAGCCACGACCTGCGGAGCGGGGACATTCAACGCCAGTGCGGCAGCGGCGGCAGCCAGGGCGTTACTGACATTATGCTTGCCGATCAGAGGTAGCGCTACGCGCCCCAACGGCTCACCGTCGACAACGAGCGTGAAAGCATAACGCCCCTGTGAGTCGCAGGAAAGAGCCGAAGCGTTTACGTCCGCATTGCCCTGCACCCCGTAGCTGACCACTCGGCGGGGGGCCGCACAGGCCGCCCAGAAAGGAAAGTAGCGATCATCGGCATTGATGATGGCCACGCCATCCTGATCGAGCCCTGACAGAATTTCGCTCTTGGCCTGGGCAATCTGCCCCATGCCACCAAACTCACCTACATGAGCGCCCGTCACGTTGGTGATGATGACCACCCTGGGGGCCGCCAACCCGGCCGTCCAGGCGATTTCACCCAAATGATTGGCCCCCAGTTCGATGACACCCGCCTGGTGCTGCGGCCCAAGACGCAACAGCGTCAGCGGCGCCCCAATATCGTTATTGAGGTTGCCGATGGTCGCCAACACCTCACCGAGTGGCGCCAACAGGGCTGCCACCATCTCCTTGACCGTGGTTTTTCCGCTATTCCCCGTGACCGCCACCAGCGGCAGCGTAAAGCGTCGCCGCCATGCGCCCGCCAACAGCCCTAATCCCAGCCGAGTATCCGGGCAGCACAATTGCGGCAGCGGGCTATCCACGGGATGCTCCACCAGTGCCGCTACGGCGCCCTGCTCTCGGGCTTGCTCGACGAAATCGTGGCCATCGAAGCGTGGGCCTTTCAAGGCAATGAACAGGCAACCCGGCACGATCTGGCGAGTGTCCGTCACTACCTGGCTGATCGACACGTCAGTCGCATCGTCTGCCAACGGAATACCCATCGCCGCAGCCACTCCGCCAAGGGTCCACATCAGCAGCCACCTCGCGCCCGAATGGCCTGCTGCACCTGCTCATCATCCTGGTAGGCGTGTCGAACGCCCTCGATTTCCTGATATGCTTCATGGCCCTTGCCAGCCACCAGCACCACATCCTGAGGACCTGCCTGAGCCACGGCATGCAGGATGGCCTGACGCCGATCACCAATCTCTTTCACCCGCTGCGGCTCGTGAAAACCCGCCAAAATTTGCTGACGAATCTGGGCGGCAGATTCACGGCGGGGGTTGTCATCGGTCACCACCACACAGTCAGCCAGACGTTCGGCCACTTTGGCCATTTCCGAACGCTTGCCGGTATCGCGCTCACCACCACAGCCAAACAGGCACCACAGTTTTCCCTGCCCCCCCAAATGGTCGCGCAGGGCTTCCAGCGCATTTTGTAGCGCGTCAGGAGTGTGGGCATAGTCCACCACCACACAAGGCGCTTCGCCACCGCCAAAGCGCGTCATACGACCCGGCACCGGGCTTAACTTCGCCGCCGCCTCAAACAGCGCATCCAGCGACTCACCCAGCCCGTACAACACGCTAATGGCCAGCAGCACGTTATCCAGGTTAAAACGCCCCATCAACGGCAACTCAAGTGCTTTTTCGCCTTCGGGCGTGGCAACCAGAGCCTGTTGACCGGTTTCCAACGGATGCCAATCGAGAATACGCAGCGTCACCGCCTCATCGCTACCCGTGGCCAGCACGCGCACGTGGGGCTCACACCCCGCCAGCATCAGCCGAGCCAGAGGATCGTCACCGTTGACCACCGCCAGGGTCAGCTCAGGACGACGGAACAGCTTGGCCTTGGCGGCAGCATAGGCCGCCATGCTGCCGTGATAGTCCAGATGATCTCGGGTCAGATTGGTGAACACGCCGACCGTCACGTTCACTGACTCCAGACGGTGCTGGTCCAGCGCGTGGGAGGAAGCCTCCAGCGCCACGCGCTGGACACCTTGGCGCCCTAACTGCCCCAGAGTAGCCTGCAACGCCAGCGGCCCGGGCGTGGTCAGCCCGGTATCCATTAGCTGCCCCGGGCGTCCAACGCCCAGGGTACCTATCACTCCAGCCGGGATGCCCAGTAGTTCGCTCAATACCGCCACATAGTGCGTGACCGAACTCTTGCCGTTGGTTCCCGTGACCGCAATCACCTCCAGGTCGTCAGGCACTTGATAAAGTGAGCGGCCCAGCTCACCCAGCCGCCGTGCCAGATGAGGTAGTGAAAGCACCTTGCCCTGCAGCGTCAGCTCGGCCTGCCGCGTATGCGCCAGCACCAGCGAGGCACCGCCCTCCAGCGCCTGGTCGATATACTCACGGCCATCCCCTTGGCTACCGGGCACCGCCACGAAGACACTCCCTTCTGCCACCTTGCGCGAATCGGTCACCAGATCGAGCGACACGGGCAGCGGTGGCAGCTCGGGCAAGTCGGCACCCGGCCACACCGCCTTCAGGGCGGCCCGAAACTGGTCGAGGCTCACAGTCATGCCTACTCCTTGAAAGCTATTCAACGTCATGATCGGGCGGCACATCCAGCAGACGTAGCGCGTTGCCGGTGACGCTGGAAAATACGGGGGCCGCCACTGCCCCGCCATAAAACTGCCCCGCCTGGGGGTTATCGATCATCACCACCGTGACGATGCGCGGATCAGAGATAGGGGCAATGCCAGCAAAGACGCTGCGGTAGGCATCCGTGGCGTAACCCTGCTGACCGGTCTTGCGTACCGTACCGGTCTTGCCACCCACCCGGTAGCCCTCGACCCGCGCACGCCGCCCACCAGAGTAGGCTCCCACGGACGTTTCCAGCACGTCCAAAAGATCATCTGCAACGCTGGGCGAAATAGCCGGAATACCAGGGGGAGGTTCGGACAACCTCAATAGCGAGGGCGGCAGGCGCTCGCCGCCGTTGGCCAATGCCGTGTAAGCACTGGCGATCTGTAGCGCAGAAGTCGATAAGCCATAGCCATAGGAGAGCGCCGCACGCTCACTGCGCGACCACCGCACCGGCGCCGGGAGACTACCCGTGGACTCGCCAGGAAAACCGGTGCCCGGTCCCTGCCCAAAGCCCAACTGATTGTACTTTTCCCAGATCGCCGTATCGCTGAGCTGAAGCGCCAGCCGCGACATGCCGATATTGGAGGACTTTTCCAGAATACCCGCCAGATCCAACTGCCCGTAATTACGGATATCACGGATGGTGAACTGGTCGATGCGCATCCAGCCCGGTGAGGTATCGACCACCACATCGCGGTCGAACACGCCGCTTTCGAGAATGGCTGCCATAGCCAGTGGCTTCATGACCGAGCCAGGCTCGAACACATCCACCAGGGCCTGATTACGCAGCCCCCGAGGGTCGAGTCCGGCGCGGTTATTGGGATTGTAGGAGGGCAGATTGGCCATGGCCAGCACCTCGCCCGTGCGTGCATCCATCATGACCAGCACGCCGCCGTCTGCCTCATGTTCGGTCACGGCGGCGCGCAGCTCACGATAGGCCATGTACTGAATGCGCTGGTCGATGGAAAGCGTCAACTCGCCCCCTGGCTGGGCATCACGGATCACCCCCAGCTCACGCACCAAACGACCCCGCCGATCCTTGATGACGCGCCGCTGACCGGGGTGACCTGCCAGATAAGGTTGGTAGGCAAGCTCCAGCCCCTCCTGCCCCACGTCATCGACGTTGGTGACGCCCAGCAGCTGGGCCACCACTTCCCCTGCCGGGTAATAGCGCTTGTATTCCCGCTGCGGATACACCCCGGGGGTACGCAGATCCAGCACTCGCTGAGCAGCTTCCGGGGTCATATGGCGACGCAGATACATGAACTCTCGACTGGCAAAGCGCGCGACCCGGGCATCGAAATCATCCAACGACATCCCCAGTGCCTGGGCCAGCATGACTCGCTGAATGGCATCGCCAGGCAGCTCTTGCGGATTGGCCCACAGGGTCACCACAGGCGTCGAGATGGCCAATGGCTCCCCATTGCGGTCGGTGATCATGCCGCGGTGTGCTGGAATGGCTTCATGACGCAGGGTGCGCGCGTCACCTTGGCTTTGCAAAAAGGGTCGGTCGATGACCTGGAGCAGCGTGATACGGCCAATCAGAATGGCAGAGGCCAGCCCTACCACCAGCAAGATGAAAAAGAAACGACCGCCAGCCAAGGGCGGTGCAATGGGATATTGACGGGACTTCCCTCCCCGACCTTCGCGTCTCATGGACGAATAACCTCAACATCGTTGACGTCTGGAATACGCATTTCTAGCCGTTCCGTGGCAATTTGCTCGATGCGTGCCGGTGTCGACCAGGCACCCTCTTCCAATAACAGCTGCCCCCACTCGGTTTGCAGCTGGTTCTTCTCCTGTTCCAGACGCTGCAACTCGGCAAACTGCACCCGAGTCATGTGGGTGGTCATCACCACCGACAACGCCGTCAGCAGACATAAGGCAAACAGGGCGAGCAACACCAGCGGCCAGAGACGCAGGCGCACTTGAAATGGCCACTCGGCCTGCA
Organism: Halomonas sp. 141; assembly: GCF_002810305.1. NCBI lineage: Bacteria > Pseudomonadati > Pseudomonadota > Gammaproteobacteria > Oceanospirillales > Halomonadaceae > Halomonas > Halomonas sp. 141. Next base: position 127,468 of record NZ_PINZ01000002.1, on the reverse strand, counting down.
ACGTGGATAGCCATCGTTCGAAGCGCTCGAGACTCATGATCACGCTCGCTTACGGGCGGCACGCATGACGGCGCTGCGGGCACGCGGGTTGGCATCCACTTCTTCATCGCTAGGGCGACTTCCCTTGCCCAGGGCTTCGAGACGGCGATTCAACTGATCATCACGGATGGGAACGCCGCGCGGCAAGTGGGTATCTCCCCGGACATGGTGGCGGATGAAGCGCTTGACGCGACGGTCTTCCAGCGAATGAAAGCTAATGACCACCAGATGCCCCCCCGGCGCCAAAGCCTCCAGGGCTGCGTCCAACGCGCTATCCAGCTGCTCCAGTTCGCCGTTGAGGTAAATACGCAGCCCCTGAAACGCTTTGGTTGCCGGATGTCGGCCCTTCTCCCAGGCGGGATGGGCTGCCTTGAGGACGTCGGCCAGATCCACGGTGTGCGTGAAAGGTTGCTCGACGCGCCGCTTGACCACGGCATTGGCCAACCGCCTGGCGTAGCGCTCTTCGCCATAGGTCTTGAAGACGCTGGCTATCTCGGATTCGCTGGCACGGGCCAGAAAGCTTGCTGCACTCTCGCCTTGCGTGGGGTCCATGCGCATGTCCAACGGGCCATTGCGCATGAAGCTGAAACCACGCTCGGGATCGTCCAACTGCGGCGACGACACGCCGATATCCAGCAGGATGCCCGACAACCGACCATGCACGCCCTGCTCTTGGGCGAATTCCGCCAGCCGCGCAAATTCACGACGGGTGATCTCAAAACGCGAGTCGGTGATTTCCGCAGCGGCGGCAATGGCCTGTGGGTCGCGGTCCATGGCCAACAAGCGGCCCTGTTCACTCAACCGCGACAGGATGAGACGCGAGTGCCCCCCGCGGCCGAACGTGCCGTCCAGATAGACACCGTCGGGATCATGGATCAACGCATCGACGGCCCCGTCCAATAACACGCTGGTGTGACGAAAACGGGAAGCGACCTGATCGGCGTCGGCAGAAGGCATGTTACTCTCACACAAAATTTGGAAAGGCGTGCCCTGCACGCCTTTCATGGAAATGGGGAGTCGGCCGATAAGCCGGGTTCTGTCGTGGACAGTCATTCCTCTAGGCGCTGCGTCACCACAGCGCTCAAGCAACCTACCCGGACCCAGCGCGGGCCACGCCATTGGGTCCCTATTTGGTCTTGCTCCGAGTGGGGTTTACCATGCCACGCACTGTTACCAGGCGCGCGGTGCGCTCTTACCGCACCCTTTCACCCTTACCGGCTCCTGAGGTTGATGTCAGAAGCTTAGGCGGTCTACTCTCTGCTGCACTTTCCGTCGGCTCTCGCCGCCCAGGCGTTACCTGGCACTCTGCCCTGTGGAGCCCGGACTTTCCTCCCCCAACGGCTCTTGCGAGCATATTAGCGGCGACTGTCTGGCCAACTCCGGCGGCAAGCATACCAGCGCCCCGCCCTGGCCTCAATGCTCGCCTTTGATTGCCTGCAATCTGGCATACCACTGCTGCTTGCGCCCCCCCATCAATCGCGCCGCCACCGCCGCTCCCTGCTTGACCCCGACACCTTCGGCCAATAGCGCCGCCAGCAGAGCATCTGCCTCCACGGACTGCTCATCACCCCGCTCGACGGGCGCCGCTCCGGCAATGACGATCACGAACTCACCACGCGCCTGATTGGCATCCTGCTCCATCTGTTCCAGCAGCTGCGCAGGGGTTCCCTGCAAAAACGTCTCGAAAGTCTTGGTCAGCTCCCTGGCCAGCACCACGCTGCGCTCGGGCATCTGCTCTGCCAGCGCCTCCAGCGTCGCCAGGATACGATGAGGCGACTCGTAAAACACCAGCGTCTCCTCCCGGGCCACCCACCGCTCCAGCGCCTGGCGCCTGCCACTGGACTTGGCAGGCAAAAAACCGCCAAAGGTGAAGCGATCCGTGGGCAGGCCAGCCGCCGACAGCGCCGCGATCAAGGCACAAGGACCGGGCAAGGGCACCACATGACGCCCACGCGCACGCAGCTCGCGCACCAGCACGAATCCCGGATCACAGATCAGCGGCGTGCCGGCATCACTGATCAGAGCGATGTCTTCCCCTGCCACAAGATAACGATCCAGGCTATCCACGCGCTGCACTTCGTTATGCTCATGCAGTGATATCATGGGGGTATTGACCCCCAGATGGGCCAACAAACGTCCGCTATGGCGCGTATCCTCGGCGGCGATGCGCGCCACACTGGCAAGTATCCGAGCGGCGCGAGGCGACAGATCGTCCAAATTCCCAATTGGCGTAGCAACCACGTACAATGTGCCCGGAGGTTGGTGTGTCATCGTGACTCCCGATTTATTAATAGCTTGCCCTGACGGTGCGCTATGCTTACTCAACGTGAGATCAACCTGCTCATAGGCCGCGACAGCGCAAATGGAAACTAAGGAAGGATACATGAAACAGTCACTTCGTGGCCTGTTGGCCACTGCCTTCATGGCACTTCTCATCACCGGGTGTGCCATGCAGCCGCCCAGCGTCGTTGACCGAGCCCCCGATCAGGACGCAGGACGACTGCTCAGCCAGGCAGAGCAGCAGGCTCCCGAACAGGCTGCCCAAACGCGCCTGGAAGCGGCCAACATCCTGGCCCGCCAGGGCCAGCGAGAAAGTGCCTTCGAAGCCGCCAGCAGCATCGACGAAGCCCAGCTGGGCGATACTGACCGTTTACGCTGGGCCATGCTGTTTTCGGAACTGGCCCGCGGCATGAACGACCCGCAAGCGGTCCTGCGCGCCACGCAAGTGCTGGATGATGAGCTGCCCATGCAAGCCAACCAGCAGCAAACGCTGGCAGAGCGCCGTCAATGGGCCCAGGAAGCGCTGGATCAGCGTCCTGACGAGGTACAGGTCGCACTGCCGGAGCTGGAAGGCACCGATGTGCGACGCATTGCCGTGGCCCTGCCGGAATCCGGCCCTCTGAGCAGCGTGGCCAGCACGCTGACCACGGCCATGCGTCGCCACAATGAAATCAGTAATGATGGCGTACAGCTGACCTTCATCGACGCCTCTCAGTACTCTCTGGATGAAATCTACAGCCGTGCCGAGCAGATGAACGCACAGCTGCTGATCGGCCCACTCGACAAGGAGCAGGTGACCCAGCTGGAGGAGCGCGACAGCGTTCCACTTCCTACGCTGGCGCTCAACTACGGGCACAACTCCAGTAACCAGGCCCAGCGCCTGCTGCAGTATGGCCTGTCAGCGGAAGACGAAGCGCGCCAGGCAGCTCGCCGTGCTTATCAGGACGGGCACCGCCAGGTAGCCGTCATGGTGCCGGATAATGACTGGGGCCGCCGAGTAGGCGAAGCCTTCTGGAACGAGTACCAGCGTCTGGGCGGAGAAGTCACCAATGCCGTGCGCTACAACCCGAGCAGCCCGGTGTCCAATGCGGTACAAACAGCGCTGAATGTCAGCGGCGAACGGGCTCGTCTGGGTAACATCGACGCCCTGTTCCTGCTCGCCCTACCTGACTATGCACGCCAGGTACCGCCCACCATGGATTACTATTACGCCCCTGACCTGCCGATCTACGCCACCTCGCACCTGCATGAAGGCCGCCGACAGACTCGTCTGGACCAGGACCTCAACGACGTCATGTTCATGGACATCCCCTGGCAGATTCCTGATGCGGCTGTCGGCGGAGAAGAAGTCCTGCCTTTCTACGCTACCTACCAGCAGCTGCGCGACGAGTCCGACGCCTCCATGTTCCGCCTCATGGCCATGGGCGTCGATGCCTACGAGCTGGCCAAACGCATGTCGGACCTCTCGGACATCAATGGCCTTAACGGCAGCACCGGTCGCATGTCATTGGCCAGCGACGGCCGCATTCACCGTGAACTCCCTTGGGCAAAATTCCAGAACGGCACTCCCGCCCCCATCCTGATCCCAGGCCTCTTGGGCAATGAGCCGTAGCCCGCAAAGCGCACGCTACCGAGGAGCAGCCATTGAGCGAATCGCCGCTCAATGGCTGCAGGAGCAAGGCCTTCGACTGGTGAGCAGCAACCACCATGTGAAGGGCGGCGAACTGGACCTGGTGATGTATGATCGGGATACTTTGGTGTTTATCGAGGTCAAACATCGCGCCACCACGGAGCACGGGCACCCGCTGGAGACCGTGACGGCACAGAAACGTCGCCGACTGGTACGCGCCGCCATGCTCTATCTTGCAAGGCACGACCTCGACTGCCCCTGCCGCTTTGATATTCTAGCGATCACAGGCATGCCGCCCGCGCTGACGTTCGAATGGGAACAAGCGGCATTTGACGCTTATTAATACTCTATAACCGGGAAGCCCTGATGGACTTTCAATCTCGCATTCTCAACCACTTCAATGCCAGCATTGACACCAAAACCTATGCCAGCGAGGTGCTACCACCGTTTATCGAAGTGGCCAGCCAAATGATGGTTCAGTGCCTGGTCAATGAAGGCAAGATCCTGGCCTGCGGCAATGGCGGCAGCGCAGGCGACAGCCAGCACTTCTCTTCAGAACTGCTCAACCGCTTCGAACGCGAGCGCCCCAGCCTGCCTGCGCTGGCGTTGACTACCGATACGTCGACGCTTACCTCCATCGCCAACGACTACAGCTACAACGAAGTATTTTCCAAACAGATTCGTGCGCTGGGGCAACCGGGCGATGTCCTGCTGGCCATCTCGACCAGCGGCAACTCAGCCAATATCGTGCAAGCCATCCAGGCCGCCCATGATCGCGACATGACGGTGGTGGCTCTGACAGGCCGTGACGGTGGCAACATGGCGTCGCTGCTCGGCCAGGACGACTGTGAAATTCGCGTCCCCGCCACCTCGACGGCTCGCATCCAGGAAGTCCACTTGCTGGTGATTCACTGCCTGTGTGATTTAATTGACGAACAGCTGTTTGGCGGCGCTGCCTGACAGCGCATTCAGGTCAACGGAATATATCGATAAAGGAGTCATCTCAATGGCCCTACGTTTTGCTTCTCGCTCCCTTCTGGTCGCTACGCTGTGCGGCGCGGTGCTGCTCAGCGGCTGTGCCAACAACAGCGGCTCCAACCCCTCCAACTACGGCCAGCGCAGCAGCGATGTCCAAGCCGTGGATGCCACCATCGAACGCGAAGCGGAGCGCTCCCTGTCACGCGCCGATGCTCGGCTGGGTGATGCGCGGATTCGCGCCCATAGCTACAACGGCACCCTGCTTCTGGTTGGGCAGGTACCCAGCGACGAGCTGAAAAGCATGGCAGGCAACGTGGCCTCCAACCTGCGCGGCGTCAATCAGCTGCACAACGAACTGACCATTGCCGCCAACCTGCCCGCCAGCCAGCGTCTGGCCGACACCTGGTTGACCACCAATGTCATCAGCCACCTTGCCACCAATGATCAGATCGACTCTTCCAAGCTGAAAGTCACCACCGAGAATGCCACCGTGTACCTGATGGGCATGGTCACTCGTGAGGAAGCCGACCGAATCGTCAATGCTGCGTCCGGCGTGGCCGGCATTCAGCGCATCGTCAAGGTCTTCGATTACCTGAACTGAGCTTCGTCCTGGCAACAAAAAGCCTCGCCAGCGTGACTGGCGAGGCTTTTTTAATATAACCATTTAGCCATAATCAGGCTAAAAGCCCGGCTACTTGACCACTCTGAGAGCCGGTTTCTTCTTGGGCTTTTCAGACGCAGTCGATGCATCCGACGCCTCTTTGGAAGGTGCTTCCGTCAAGGTCAGCTCGGGTCGTGCAGCTTCATCAGCTGAGGACTCCTCACCCCCCTCTAGCTCGTCGGCATCCAGTTCCGGCTCATGGCCAAAGACCATGCCTGCCCCGTTTTCACGAGCGTAGATAGCGATCAACGCAGGGATGGGGATCATCACCTGCATGGGCTGACCCCCAAAGCGAGCGCTGAAACCAATTGCCTGGTTCTCCATGAACAGATCGCGTACCGCCGTTGGCGCGGCATTGAGTACGATCTGACCGTTCTGAACGAACTGGCGCGGCACTTCTACGCCCGGCTGCGTAGCATCCACCACCAGGTAAGGCGTTAGGTCGTTATCCAGAAGCCATTCGTACAAGGCTCGGGCGAGATAGGGACGGCTCGACTTCATAAGTCTCCCTCCTCCTGACAAGTGAGGCCCCTGCCCATCAGGCTAGGGGCCATATGAATTCAGGCGCGCATCTCTTTTTCACGCTCGTTCAAGGAGGCCTTGAACGCTTCACGCTCGAATACGCGCGACATGTAGTTCAGCAGCGGCTTCACCTGCTTCTCCGGCAGCTCGATATTGAGCTCGGGCAGACGCCAAAGGATGGGCGCCAGACAGCAATCCACCAGCGTAAACTCTTCGCTCATGAAATACGGCATATCTTCGAAGATGGGCGAAATGCCGATCAGGCTTTCGCGCAGCTCTTTACGCGCCTTGTCTGCCTCTTTCTTGCCACCCGTGCGGATCAGCTCGAGCATCGGGCACCATTCGCGTTCGATACGGTGCATCCACAGCCGACTTTGAGCACGTGCCACTGGGTAGACGGGCAACAGCGGCGGATGAGGAAAGCGCTCATCCAGATACTCCATCATGACCTTGGACTCATAGAGCACCAGATCACGATCCAGCAGCGTGGGAACACTGTTGTACGGGTTGAGGTCCGCTAACTCTTCAGGTGGCTGTTCCTCAGCAACATCGACGATATCGACCGCCACTCCCTTTTCAGCCAGAACAATGCGTACACGATGACTGAAATGATCATCATTACCTGAGTAAAAGATCATTGACGACCGCTTGGCCACAACACCCATGAAAGCATCCTCGCATCAAAACAATAGACGATAGTAACACGCCCGCCGCCTTTTATGGTAAAGCGACGCAAAGCCCCTGGGGGCACATAAACAAACAAAGGGCGCACGGCTTTCGCCGTGCGCCCCGCCCACCAAGCATAGGCTAATGCTTAGTGAACATCCCGCCAGTACTCACGCTTGAGCAGGTAGGCGATCACACCAAAGATAAAGATGAAGATCAGCACCTTGGGCGCCAGTGCCTGAGCCTGCAGCTTGGAAGGCTCACCGACGTAGGCCAGGAAGTTGGTCAGGTCATAGACGGCTTCCTCGAACTCGGCAGGCTCCATGGAACCTGGCTGAGTGACTTGCAGCACTTCACAAGACTGGTACTTGCCAGACAGCGGGTCGGGCGACTGCCCTGCTACCGGCTGGTCGGTTTCCGAGCAGACCATCTCCTGAACACCCTGCAGCGGCTCCAGCACGTTGGGCATGGCCACCAGATCAAATACCGCGTTATTGACGCCCAGTGGACGGCTCGGGTCACGGTAGAAGCTCAGCAGGTAGGAGTAGATCCAGTCGGGACCGCGCAGACGACCATGCAGCGTCAGATCGGGCGGCGCAGCGCCGAACCAGCTTTCACCATCTTCCGGCAGCATGGCGATGTGCATCAGGTCGTTGTAACCCAGCGATGAAGAGAAAATCAGGTTCTCTTCGACCAGGTCCTGCGGCATGCCCAGATCATTTGCTGCACGGGAGAAGCGCTGATGCTCCAGCGAGTGACATCCCATGCAGTAGTTGACGTAGAGCTGCATACCACGCTGCAGAGACTCCTGGTCACGCAGATCCGGCGTCATGGAGTAAGGCACGTCGGGCCCTGGCGCTGCGACCGCCATCAAAGGCAGCAGCGCGAACATCAGTGCGAACAGTTGCTTTTTCATTAGCCAGTCACCCTTTCAGGAACGGGTTTAGTCTTCTCGATACTGGTGTACACCGGCATCAGAATGAAGAAGGCGAAGTAGAGCACCGTACAGATCTGGGCCACCAGCGTACGCAGCGGAGTCGCCGGAATGGCACCCAGAACACCCAGGATCACAAAGCTGATCGCAAAGATGATGAGCGCAATACGTGACAACCAGCCTTTGTAACGCATGGACTTGACCGGGCTACGATCCAACCAGGGCAGTACGAACAGAATGGCGATGGCGCCACCCATGGCCAGCACGCCCAGGAACTCGGCACGCAATCCCAGGAAGTCGAAGGTAATGGCCCGCAAGATGGCATAGAACGGCGTGAAGTACCACACCGGCGCAATGTGATCAGGCGTTACCATCGGGTTGGCTGGCTCGAAGTTGGGACGCTCGATGAAGTAACCACCCCCTTCCGGGAAGTAGAACAGCACCACCGCAAAGACGAACAGGAAGACCGCCACACCCACCAGATCCTTCACGGTGTAGTACGGATGGAAAGGAATGCCATCCAGCGGTTTGCCGGTTTCGTCTTTCTTATCCTTGATCTCGATGCCATCAGGGTTGTTGGAGCCAACTTCATGCAGGGCAATGATATGCAGCACGACCAGCGCCAGAATCACGATAGGCAGCGCCACCACATGCAGGGCAAAGAAGCGGTTCAACGTGATACCGGAAATCAGGAAGTCACCGCGGATCCACTGCGCCAGATCCGGGCCAATGCCGGGAATGGTCGCGAACAGCGAGATGATGACCTGAGCACCCCAGTAGGACATCTGACCCCAGGGCAATAGATAACCCATGAAGGCCTCTGCCATCAGCAGCAGATAGATGGCCATGCCGAAGATCCAGACCAGCTCACGCGGAGCCTTGTAAGATCCGTACATCAATGCACGGAACATATGCATGTAAATGACGACAAAGAAAGCAGAGGCGCCAGTCGAGTGCATATAGCGGATGATCCAGCCGTACTCGACGTCACGCATGATGTACTCAACGGAGCGGAAAGCGCCTTCCGCCGTGGGGTTGTAGCTCATGGTCAGCCAGACACCGGTCAGAATCTGGTTGACCAGCACCAGCAACGCCAATACACCAAAGATGTAGAGGAAGTTGAAGTTCTTCGGTGCGTAGTACTTGGTGAGGTGGTCTTGCATCATTTGCGTTGCGGGGAAGCGGTCGTCCACCCAGCGCATGATGCCGCGTTCAGCCTTGACTCGATTAGGATTACCCATTACGCGGCCTCCTCGTCTTCACCAACGATGATGTCCTCACCCTCGAAACGATAGGGCGGCACTTCAAGGTTGGTGGGTGCAGGTACGTTATTGAAGACGCGTCCGGCGAGATCGAAGTACGAACCATGGCAAGGACAGAAGAAACCGCCCGGCCAGTTGTCTGTGACTGCGGCCTCGGGCTCGGGACGGTACAGCGGAGAACAACCCAGGTGGGTACATACACCAACCATGACACCGACCTCGGGGCGCACAGAGCGCAACGGACCGGTGATATAAGCAGGCTGCTGCTCCTCCTCGGAATCCGGGTCCCGCAAGCGAGACGGGTCCAGACTCTCTGTACGCTCAATCATCTCAGGCGTACGGTTGATGATCCATACCGGCCGCCCGCGCCACTCGATGGTGACACGCTGCCCCGGTTCGAGCTTGGAAAAGTTAGCTCGAACCGGCGCACCGGCCGCCAACGCACTGGCACTAGGCTGCCAGGATGCCACAAAGGGGACCGCAACCCCGACAGCGCCCACCGCCCCCACAACGGAGGTGGCGCCCACGAGGAAACGGCGCCGGCCTTTGTTTACGCCGTTATCTGCCATTTCTGGTTTCTCCCATCAGCTTACCCGTTTCGCCGCAAAGGCGTCTTGCGGCGACGAATATCAAATACGCTCTATGTTAAAAAAACAAAGCGCTCTGCACAAGAACAACCGCCCCGGACCATGGTGGTACAGGTACTATAATTTTTTGATATTCCAATAAAAAACGCCCAGGTCCTGGACCTGGGCGTTTTTGCCGCATAGCGTAAAATTAACGCTTGGAGAACTGCGGACGACGACGCGCCTTGCGCAGACCGACTTTCTTACGCTCTACCTGACGTGCGTCACGGGTGACGTAGCCAGCGGCGCGCAGAGTCGGGCGCAGGTCTTCGTTGTAGTTCATCAGAGCACGCGTGATGCCGTGACGGATGGCGCCAGCTTGTGAAGAGCCACCACCACCTTCGACGGTCACATACACGTCGAACTGGTTGAGAGTCTCGGTCAGCTCGAGGGGCTGACGAACAACCATGCGACCGGTAACGCGACCGAAGTACTCGTCGAGCTCACGGTTGTTGACGGTGATTTTGCCGGAGCCCGGCTTCAGGAACACACGAGCGGTGGAAGTCTTGCGGCGCCCGGTACCGTAATACTGCTGTGTCATGGCGAAGATTTCCTCAGATGTTCAGTTCAAGCGGCTGCTGGGCAGCATGCGGATGCTCGGCACCGGCGTACACTTTCAACTTGGAATACATGGCGCGACCCAGCGGGCCTTTCGGCAGCATGCCCTTGACAGCAGACTCGATGATGCGCTCGGGAGCGTGATCCAGCATCTTGTCGAAGGTCATGGAGCGCAGACCGCCCGGGTAGCCAGTGTGGCGGTAGTAGGTCTTGGCCTTCGCCTTGTTACCGGTCACCTGGACTTTCTCGGCATTGATGACAACGATGTAGTCGCCGGTATCAACGTGAGGGGTAAATTCGGGCTTATGCTTGCCACGCAGGCGGCGAGCAATCTCGGTTGCCAGACGACCGAGCGTTTTGTCCGTAGCGTCGACAACATACCAGTCGCGCTGGACGGACTGCGGCTTAGCACTGAACGTCTTCATGGATGAAATCACCAGATTAAGTGTGTTGGGTAGCTAACGCTATACAGTAGCGAAGCACCATCCCTATTCTTTTTGGTTGCAGCCAGAAAACAGCTACAACGTACAGCGAGGCGGCATTCTACAGTAAGAGAGTGGACAAGTTAAGTGCCATCTTTACTTTTCTCGCACGCCCCTGGCATCGCACTCAGGCAACAGAGGCGCTCAGGGTTTGTGCGGCAGCGCCAGATACTCCCGCGACTGCATCTCCTGCAAGCGCGACAGCGTCCGCTGAAATTCAAACGTTAGCTTGCCATCACTGTAAAGCGACTCGACGGGCACTTCTGCCGACATCAAGAGCTTGACGCCCCGATCATAAAACTCGTCCACCATATTGATGAAGCGGCGCGCCTGATCGTCGCTCTTGGCATCCATGCGCGGCACATTGGCCACCAGCACGCTATGAAACTCTCGAGCAAGCTCGATATAGTCGTTCTGGCTACGCGGCCCATCGCACAGTTCGGCAAATTCGAACCAGACGACATCCTCATGAAGTCGACGCGTCTTCAATACTCGATGGTTGATTTCCAGCGGCGCGCCCTCTTCTCCCGCATGACCGGCAATCTCCTTGAAGCTGCGCGCCAGCTCCTGGTCGGCAGCCTCATCCAGCGGCGCATGGAAGATCTCCGCACGCTCCAGCGCCCGTAACCGATAATCGATGCCGGAGTCTACATTCACGACGTCACAGTGGCGATTGACCAGTTCGATGGCGGGCAGGAACCGAGCGCGCTGCAGACCATCCTTGTAGAGATCGTCGGGCACGATATTGGAGGTCGCCACCAGCACGACACCACGCTCGAACAGCGCCTCCATGAGATTGGCCAGGATCATGGCATCCGTGATGTCCTTGACGAAAAATTCGTCGAAGCAGATCACCCTGGCTTCGGTTGCAAACTTGCCGGCAATCAGCGTCAGCGGGTTCTTCTCGCCCTTGTAGTGCGTCAGCTCGTTATGCACCCGCTGCATGAACCGATGAAAGTGCGTGCGCATTTTTTCAGGGAAGGGCAAGGCGTCATAAAACGTATCCACCAGGTAGGTCTTGCCACGTCCGACCCCACCCCAAAAGTAGAGCCCCTTCACCTGGGGCACCGGGGGCTTGTCTGGCTCGCTGCGCTTGCCCAGCAGCCCCGCCATCTTCGCCTTCAAGCCTTTACTGGCGACCACTGCTTTGGGCACGGTGGTGGTGGTCGACAGCAGGTCATCGTAAAGACGCTGAAGATGCTTGACCGCCTGCTCCTGAGCCGGGTCGTATTGAAAGTCACTGCGCGTCAAATCCTGCTGATAACGCTCCAGTGGCGTCAAGCGATGGGGGTGTTCAGACGCCTGACGTGCAGATACTGATGACATTAAAATGCTCCCGCAGCGCGTAGCCAGGCGTATGCATCGACGCGCACCTGCACATCCGCCGAGCACCGGCCTGACCGATAAAAAGAGCCTAATTATACGCCGACTGAGCGCTAAGCGCATGAGCGGATTGACCCAACCAGCCGTGACGCGCCTATAATGGGGCTGACCATGCAGCCATGCGATCGGTGACGCCATGCCATCGATGACATGGCGCGCACCACTATCAGGGAGAATACCGTGGAAGCAAGCTCGCCAATCATTTTTGCCGTTGTAGGTCTCGTCGTTGGCTTTCTCATTGGCCTTGCCTGCTATCGCCTGTTCAGCAAGAGCGAGAAAGACATGGCTGCGCTGAAGCAAACGCTACTGGAGCGCGAGCACAAGATCGCGGAACTTAAACAAGCCATGGGCAGCAGCCTGACGGGCATCCAGCAACGTCTTGACAGCATTCGTCAGGAGGCGGACCAAATCGAAGCCCAGATCGCCGACGAGGCGGCTCAATGGCAGCTCACCAGCGTCAAGGCCTCCCATCACAAAGCAGCGGCCACGGCAGAAAACGATGCCGACCTTGCCATGCCCCGCGATTACGCGGCTGGCAAGAACGGCACGCTTTCCGAAGACTTCGGGCTGAAAGAGCATCAGAAATCAGACAGCGATACGCTTGCGCAACCCCCACGCTACTGATCTACGCTCACCAGGGCGCCCCTGAGCGCCCTGGTCGCACGTCACTTTTCTCCGAGTCAGGCCGGGTTGTCGATATCCACGAAACGATGCTCGACATCGAACTGGCTCGCCAACCACTCGCCCAAGGCCTGCACCCCGTAACGCTCGGTAGCATGGTGCCCTGCCGCGATGTAATGAATACCCAGCTCACGCGCCAGGTGCGTAGTGCGTTCGGAAATCTCCCCTGACACGAATACCTGAGCACCTGCTTGGTGGGCAGCCGTGATCATGTCCTGGGCCCCACCCGTGCACCAGGCAATTCGCTCCACTGGCCCCGCCAGCGGCGCCTCGACGACCAGCGCCTGACGCTGAAGGGCATGGCTCAACTGATCGGCCAACGTGGTCAGCGGCTGCGGCGTCACCAGACGCCCGGACCACAGCAACCCTTCGCCCAGCTCGCCGTCCAGACACCCCTCGACCTTCCATCCCAGGCGCCGCGCCAATTCGGCGTTATTGCCCAGCTCTGCATGGGCATCCAGCGGCAGGTGATACGCCAGCAAACTCATGTCGTGGTCCATCAGCGTCTTGATGCGCTTCTGCTTCATCCCGGTAATCGCTACTGGCTCGTTCTTCCAAAAATAGCCGTGATGTACCAGCACCATATCCGCCTGCCAGGCCACCGCCTCGTCGAGCAACGCCTGGCAGGCCGTCACGCCGGTCATGACCCGCCGAACCGTCTCTCGCCCCTCGACTTGCAGGCCATTGATGGTGTAATCCTTGAATTGACCAGCGCGGAGCTGGTGGTCACATGCAGCGACGAGTTGATCGCGATGGTTCACGTGGTCTCCTTAATTGTTGCCACTGCCCCGTGGGGAAGCGAGGCGTTAAGTGTTACCATAACCTCCATTGTAAACTCGCTGCACGTTATCGCGAACCTCGCGACCTGCTGAAGACCGCCATCCGCTGAGGAATGCTTGCATGCACCGCCTTGTGCTGCCCTATCTCTGGCCCATTACCACGGGCCTTCTGCTGGCCGCAGTCATTCTGCTGGCCTTCCCTCAACAGATTCCCAACCCGTTTCGTCAATCTCCCCCTGCCAGCGTAGAACCCCAGCCAGCGCTGGTCGCGACCAATAGCGAGTCGACGGCCAACCGGCCCGCCCCCGAAATACGCCAGGCCGCGCCACTTACGCGTAGCCAGGGGCCTGCCAGCTACGCCAACGCCGTCAACCAGGCCGCGCCAGCGGTGGTCAACATTTATTCGTCGCGCATCGTGTCGCGGGACCAGCACCCGCTGATGTCTGACCCGTTCTTCCAGCAATTTTTCGGCGGTGACGACGCCACGACCCACCAACGCATGCTGTCCAGCCTGGGTTCCGGGGTCATCGTCAGTGACGACGGCTATGTGCTTACCAATCATCACGTGATCAGCGGCGCCGACCAGATACAAGTGGCGCTGCGCGACGGCCGCGAAACACTGGCTCAAGTGATTGGCACCGACCCGGAAAGCGATCTGGCAGTGTTGCGCATTCAACTGGACAACCTACCTGTGATCGAACTGGCTGACTCGAAGGAAGTGGCCGTGGGCGATGTGGCGCTGGCAATAGGCAACCCCTTTGGGGTTGGCCAGACAGTGACCATGGGCATTATTAGCGCCACGGGGCGCAGCCACCTGGGGTTGAATGCCTATGAAGATTTCATCCAAACCGACGCGGCCATCAACCCGGGCAACTCAGGCGGAGCACTGGTCAACCCTGACGGTGCACTGGTAGGCATCAATACGGCGATCTTTTCACGCTCGGGAGGCTCACAGGGAATAGGCTTCGCCATTCCGGCCAACCTTGCCCACAGCATCCTCGACGAACTGGTCACCCGCGGCCGGGTGATTCGTGGCTGGCTGGGCATCGAGGCTCAGGCGCTATCGCGGGAACTGGCCGCCTCGTTTGGGTTACGTACTCCCCAAGGCGTCATCGTGGCCGGCGTGGTCAGCGGTGGGCCAGCAGCGGAGGCAGGGCTTCAGCCTGGCGATGTGCTGCTCTCCATCGATGACCAGGTGATCATGGATGCACGCGCCACCATGAGCGAGATTGCCTCCATCCCACCGGGCACCAGGCTACCGCTGACCATCGTGCGCAGCGGTGAGCGCATGGAGGTCACCCTGGAAGTGGGCGAGCGCCCCGTGCCCACCAATGCGACGTCCGAAGATCGGCAGAGCGGCTCCTGAAGCCGCTCCCCCATACCTTACTTGCTGCGAATACGATACTCGGCCGAGCGTGCATGGGCCGTCAGGTATTCGCCTCGGGCGAGGACCGACGCCACTTTGCCCAGTTCGGACGCTCCTTCAGGAGAGCAGTGAATGATCGAAGAGCGCTTCTGGAAGTCATAAACCCCCAGCGGTGACGAGAAGCGCGCCGTGCCGGACGTCGGCAGTACGTGATTGGGGCCCGCGCAGTAGTCACCCAGGGCCTCCGACGTATGACGCCCCATGAAGATGGCGCCTGCATGGCGGATCTCCTCTAGCCACGCCTCGGGCTCGGCCACGGAAAGCTCCAGGTGCTCCGGCGCTATGCGATTGATCATCTCGACGGCGTCGGCCGGGTGCTGACAGAGAATCAGCGCCCCCCGGCGCTTGAGCGAAGCACGCGCAATCTCCTCGCGCTCCAGCGTAGGCAGCAGTCGTTCGATGGAAGCCGCGACGGCATCCAGGTGCTCGGCGTGCCAACTGACCAGAATCGCCTGGGCATCTTCATCATGCTCAGCCTGGGAGAACAGATCCATGGCCAACCAATCAGGGTCGGTCTGCCCATCGGAGACCACCATGATTTCTGACGGCCCGGCAATCATGTCGATACCTACCTGCCCGAAGACCGCACGCTTGGCGGTGGCCACGTAAATATTGCCGGGGCCCACGATCTTGTCGACACGGGGTACGCTCTGGGTGCCATAAGCCAAGGCTGCAACTGCCTGCGCCCCACCGATGGTGAAGACATGATCGACACCGGCCAGGTGTGCCGCCGCCAGCACCAGATCGTTCAGCACACCGTCAGGGGTCGGCACCACCATGACGATCTCACGCACGCCAGCCACGTGGGCGGGTATCGCATTCATCAGCACCGAAGAAGGATAGGCCGCCTTGCCGCCCGGCACATAGATACCAGCGCGGTCCAGTGGCGTCACCTTTTGTCCCAGCACCGTGCCATCGGCCTCTTGATACTGCCAGGACTCCGGCTTCTGCCGCTCGTGGTAACGACGAATGCGCTCCGCTGCCACGGCCAGCGCTTCACGCTGTTCCGACGGCAGCCCCTCATACGCTGTTTTCAACTGCTCGGGCGACAGGCGCAATTGCTCCATGGAGTCGACGGCCAGCCGATCGAAGCGGTTGGTGGCATCGATGACGGCCTGATCACCGCGCTGTTTGACGTCCGCCAGTATTTCATCGACACGGGCCTGCACGGCGCTATCGGACACGCCCTCCCAGTCCAGCAGCGCATCCAGCTGACGGTGGAAGCCCGGCTCAGTGGTAGAGAGCCGAGCAATGGTGGCAGTGGTTGTCTCACTCATGGCGAACCTCGTGTCATTCGGCAGGCAGCAATTGACGTTGCTTTACGGCACTTTCCAAACGCGCCAGTAGCGGTTTGATACGATCATGCTTCATGGTCATGGCCGCCTTGTTAACTACCAGGCGGGTGCTGATATGGGCAATCAACTCCCTCGGCTCCATGCCGTTGGCACGCAGCGTATTGCCGGTATCGACGATATCGACGATCTCGTCGGCGAGGTTCATCAACGGCGCCAGCTCCATGGCGCCGTACAGCTTGATCACCTCTGCCTGAATGCCCTGCTCGGCGTAGTAGCGGCGCGCCACGTTGACGAATTTGGTCGCTACCCGGCGACGGGCTCGCGCCGGGGGCTGCCCGGTCACGCCTGCCGTCATCAGCTTGCAGCGGGCAATGTCCAGATCCAGCGGCTCGTACAGCCCCTCGGCACCATGCTCCAGCAGTACATCCTTGCCCGCCACGCCCACGTCGGCGGCCCCCAACTGTACATAGGTCGGTACATCGGTGGCGCGAATGATGACCAGCTTCACATCCGGCAGGTTGGTGTCGAACAGCAGCTTGCGACTCTTGCTCAGGTCTTCGGCGGGTGTAATACCCGCATCTGCCAACAGCGGCAGTGTCTCGTCCAGAATACGCCCTTTCGAGAGGGCCAGGATCAATTGCTTACTCATGGTGTAAGGCCAATGGTTGGTCACATGGCTTAGCCGGGGATGCGACGAATCTTCGCCCCCAGCAGCTGAAGTTTTTCCTCGATGCATTCATAGCCGCGATCAATATGGTAGATGCGGTCTACCAGCGTCTCGCCTTCGGCCATCATGGCCGCGATCACCAGAGACGCCGAGGCGCGCAAGTCCGTGGCCATGACCGGCGCACCGGACAGTTTGTCGACGCCCTTGATGAGGGCAGCGTTGCCCTCCAGCACGATATTGGCCCCCATGCGATTGAGCTCTTGCACGTGCATGAAACGGTTTTCGAAGATCGTCTCCACCACGCGAGAGTGCCCTTCTGCCACCGCATTCATGGCCACGAACTGCGCCTGCATGTCGGTGGGAAATGCCGGATAAGGCGCGGTACGAATATTGACGGCCTTGGGGCGCTTGCCATGCATATCCAGCGCGATCCAGTCGTCACCACTGGTGATCTCGGCACCGGCCTCTTCCAGCTTGGCCAGCACTGCCTCGAGGATATCGGCACGAGTACGCTTGACCTTGACGCGCCCACCGGTCATGGCAGCCGCCACCAGAAACGTTCCGGTTTCGATACGGTCCGGCATCACATCGTGTTCACAGCCGTGCAGGGAAGGCACCCCATCGATGATGATGGTATCGGTGCCATGCCCCCTGATCTTCGCGCCCATCTTGATCAGACACTCGGCAAGGTCCACGACCTCGGGCTCACGGGCAGCATTTTCAAGAACGGTACGGCCATCGGCCAGGGTCGCGGCCATCAGCAGGTTCTCGGTGCCCGTCACGGTCACCGTATCGAAGAAGATCGTCGCCCCCTTGAGGCGACCCTCTACGCGCGCACGAATATAGCCCGCCTCCACGTGGATTTCGGCACCCATGGCCTCCAGACCACGCAGATGCAGATCCACTGGGCGCGAACCAATGGCACACCCGCCAGGCAGCGAGACGTCGGCCTTGCCGAAGTGCGCCAACAACGGGCCCAGTACCAGAATCGAGGCGCGCATTTTCTTGACCAGCTCGTAAGGCGCATGGCACTGAGTCACTTGAGAGCCGTCCAACTGAATGCTCAGCTTCTCGCCCATGACGGGCTCGACGCCCATCCGGCCCAACAGCTCCAGCGTCGTGGTGATATCCTGCAAGTGCGGCAAATTGCCGATCACGACAGGGCCATCGGCCAACAGGCTGGCAGACAGAATGGGCAGCGCCGCGTTCTTGGCGCCACTGGCCCACACTTCTCCGTCAACGCAACCGTTGCCGGTAATAATCAGCTTATCCATGGGCAGGCCGTTACTCAGCACTTTGCGATGCAGTTTGCCACTGCGTCGGGGTAAACGTTTTGATGCTGATAGCGTGGAGGGCACCGGACGCGATTTCATCACTCAGCGCGGCGTAGACCAGCTGCTGGCGCTTTACGGGTGAAAGACCTTCAAAGGCTTCGCCAACCGCAATCACCTGAAAATTGCAGCCTTCTCCCTGGATGTGAAACTCACACCCATCGATGCGGGATTCAAGCAGTGCTTTGACCTCGTTGGGTTGCATAAGCCAGGAAACTCCTTTGGGGTCGAAAAGAATGTGCGGAAAAGCCACATGATAAAGAAAAGCATCACGCTTGGCGATGCTGGCGGCATGCCAAAGAGAAGATAGCAGCCCGCAGGCTGCTTTATGGAGAAGGATTACTGCACGGGGCTGTGCTGAGCTATCAAGGGCTCCAGCTCTGCCAGCGTCGCCAGACGCTGGAGCGGCGGCGATAGCACGATCGCGCTCACCGGCAACTGCCTGGCCTGGCTCGCTCGCAGCCACTCGAACATCACGCTCAAGGCAGCGCTACTGGCAACATCGACACCGCTGAAGTCGAACTGAACCGACGTGGAACGGGTGGTTCGCAGCCAGCTTACCCCCGCCGCCGCCACATCGGCGGCGGCGTTCATGCTCAAGTCACCGGACACCACCAACCCATCCGGTTGCTCGGCCAGCGAGACATTCGGGCGGTCGAGCAGCGTGCTCACGCATCGCCCCCTTGCTCCAGCTCTTCGACGCCGATGTCCGGCGACCAGCCACGAATGACCGCATCGTAATCGCGATTGTTTTCACGCATGGCCTGATCGAACTGATTGCGGAACGTGAGACCCAGGTTGATGCCATTGACGATCACGTTGACCACACGCCACTCACCATTGGCCAGCCGCAGGCTGTAGGTGACCGGGTAGACCTGGCCGTTGTTGGCCACCACTTCCATATCGACGCTGGCTTGATCTTCGTGACGCTGGGCACGCTGCTGACTCAACACACGCAGCTCATCGTAGTCGAAGGTCACCAGACCACGCGTGTAGGTATCGATCAGCGTCTGGCGGAAGACATCCGCAAAGCGGCTGCGCTGCTCTGGCGTAGCGTTGCGGAAGTAACTGCCCATGACGCTGGCGCCGATGTAACGGAAATCGGCAATATCATCCAGGCTATCGTTGACCAGTGCCTTCAGCTCATCGAGGTTATTGGCGTAATAGTCTTCACGCCCTTCGATTTGCGCCATGAATTCGTCGATGTTGTTGCGAATCATCTGTTCGGGCGATTGAGATTGCGCCTTGGCCAAGGCAGGCAAGGCCATCAACAGCATGGCAAGGGCAACCCACCGGGAAAAAATCACTGTCATTTTCTGCATCGTTACACCTCTATAATCTGGCACCATCACCATTGACGCTTAGTTGCTGACCATATTGGACACGAACTGCTGAATAAGTTCTTCCAACACCAGCGCGGATTGCGTATCGCGAATCGTGTCACCATCCTGTAGCACCTCCGGGGCGCCGCCCACACTCAGACCAATGTACTGCTCGCCCAGCAGCCCCGCCGTCAGAATGGCCGCCGTGGTATCCTGGGAAAGCTGGCCTTCCAGGTCACTGTTCAGGCTCAGTACCACGCGTGCGTCGTACCACTCTCGGTCCAGCTCGATGGCCTCGACACGTCCAACGGTCACGCCCGCCATGGTGACGCGGGCACGCGGCTTGAGGCCGCCGATATTGGAGAAGTTGGCTTCCAGACGGAACGTGTCAGACGCGCCCGAAAGCGTCAAACCGCTGACTCTCAGCCCCAGAAAGACCAGGCCGATGATCCCCGCCAACATGAACAGGCCAACGCCAAACTCCATGGTTTTACTGCGCTTCATGACACCACCCCAGCTATTGAAGGCCGCCGAACATGACGGCGGTTAAAACGAAATCCAGCCCCAGCACCGCCAGCGATGAGTACACCACCGTACGAGTGGTCGCCCGAGAAATGCCTTCGGACGTGGGAATCAGATCATAGCCCTGGAACACGGCGATCCAGGTCACCACCAGGGCAAACACCAGGCTCTTGATCATGCCGTTACCGACATCGTTGATGAACGAGACGCTGGACTGCATGTTGCTCCAGTAGGAGCCTTCGAAAACGCCCAGCCACTCGACGCCCACCAGGTAGCCGCCCCAGATACCCACCACACTGAATCCCACGGTGAGGATCGGCAGCGCCACGAAACCGGCCCAAAGCCTCGGGGCCACTACGCGACGCAGCGGGTCGACGCCAATCATTTCCATGCTGG
The DNA here is from genome assembly GCF_002810305.1 of Halomonas sp. 141. Taxonomy (NCBI): domain Bacteria; kingdom Pseudomonadati; phylum Pseudomonadota; class Gammaproteobacteria; order Oceanospirillales; family Halomonadaceae; genus Halomonas; species Halomonas sp. 141. The sequence continues at coordinate 107,028 of NZ_PINZ01000002.1, read as the reverse complement.
TCAACTGTTCGGTGGCCTTCATCAAACCAATCTCGGCGGTCAACGCCGAGCCGGCCCGCCCTGCAAAAAGCAGCGCTGCCACCACCGGGGCCAGCTCTCGCAGCAACGACAGCGCCACCATCTGCCCCAATGCCTGCTCGGCACCAAAGTCCACCAGAATGGTGTAGCCCTGAAGCGCCAGCACCATGCCGATGAACAGCCCGGACACCAGCACGATGGCCAGAGAAAGCACGCCGACAAAATGCATTTGACGAAGCCACAGAGCCCACCCTTCACGGGAAGGCACCCCGACCGCCGACTGCGCCAGAAAAACGGCCGCGCGCCCTAGCGCTTCGACCATCTCGCATCCCTTGCGCCCCAATCGCGTGATGGGCGCTACCCACTGTAAGAGTCTTGACTGCATTTACCCTGCCCCGCTTGCTGGATCGTGACCGAGAATGTCTCGGTAAAGGGTGTTGCCAGGATAGTGAAACGGCACAGGGCCGTCCGGCTCACCATGCATGAACTGACTGACTCTGGGGTCCTCGTTGACATCCAGCGACGCCGGCGTGCCATGCGCCACCACCTGGCCATCGGCGATCAGGTAGAGATAGTCGGCAATGCTCAAGGTCTCCTTGATGTCATGGGAAACCACTACAGAGGTCAGCGACATGGCCTGGTTCAAGCGCTTGATAAGCTGCACCAGTACGCCCATGGAAATAGGGTCCTGGCCCACAAAGGGCTCATCATAGAGAATCAGCTCCGGGTCCAGCGCCACGGCCCGTGCCAGCGCCACGCGGCGGGCCATGCCCCCTGAAAGCTCGGCGGGCGACAGATGACGCGCGCCGCGCAGGCCCACGGCCTGCAGCTTCATCAACACCAGGTCACGAATCATGGTATCGGGCAGGTCGGTATGCACGCGTAGTGGAAAAGCCACGTTCTCGAAGACATCCAGATCGGAAAACAGCGCGCCACTCTGAAACAGCATGCCCATTCGTTTGCGCAGCGCAAACAGCGCCTTGCGAGACAGCCGATGCACATCCTGCCCATCAATCAGCACGCGCCCCCGATCAGGCACCAGCTGCCCACCGATCAATTTCAACAGGGTGGTCTTGCCGGTTCCGCTGGGCCCCATGATAGCAGTGACTTTGCCACGCGGAATGCTCATGCTCACGCCACGAAAGATATCGTGGTCGCCGCGGGAAAAGTACACATCCTCCACCTGGATAAAGGGCATATCCGTCATGGGCATCACACCCCTCGTTCGCTCGCCGACGCGGGCATGTCAAGCCCGGATCGGCGGTTTAAAAAAACAGTGTTTTCGAAATATTATCGAACATCGTATCCTAACGCTACCCACAGGAACAGCCACGCGCACCTGGCCTGCTGCCCGGCGCCTGCCCGCAGTTTGGCTAAAAGCCGCCGCAAGGTGTTATTCTTGAAGGCTATCAACCGTGATGACGAGAACGAGACCGACCATGCCCCAATCTCCCACCCCACCCAGCTTGCTGCGCGAAAGCGCGCTGCGGACACTGCAGATAGAGCAAGCGGCCATTGGTGGTTTGCAAGCCAAGCTGGACGAGAGCTTCGACCGCGCCTGCCAGCTGATTCTGGCTTGCAAGGGTCGCGTGGTGGTGACCGGCATGGGCAAATCCGGCCATATCGCCGGCAAGCTGGCAGCCACCCTGGCCAGTACCGGCACGCCCGCGTTCTTCGTTCACCCCGGTGAAGCCAGCCACGGCGACCTCGGCATGATTACCCGGGGCGATGTGGTGCTGGCCCTGTCGAACTCGGGTGAAACCGCCGAAGTCACCGCCCTGCTGCCGCTGCTCAAACGCCTGGGAACCCCCTTGATCAGCATGACGGGGCGCCCGGACTCCACCCTGGCACGCCATGCCGAGGCCCACCTGGACAGCGGCGTCGAGCGAGAAGCCTGCCCACTGGATCTGGCCCCCACCAGCTCGACGACGGCAGCGCTTGCGCTGGGTGACGCGCTGGCCGTCGCACTGCTGGAAGCACGTGGCTTCACAGCCGAAGACTTCGCCCTGTCACACCCCGGCGGCAGCCTGGGCAAACGCCTGCTGCTAAGGGTACGCGACCTGATGCACGACGGCGCGCGGCTGCCTCGGGTGGCGCTGGGCAGCCCGCTGCGCGATGCTCTGCTGGAAATTACCCGCCAGGGGCTCGGCTTTACCTGTGTCATCGACAATGAGGGTCGGCTGGCCGGGGTCTATACCGACGGCGACCTGCGCCGCACGCTGGACCAGTTTCACGACCTGCGCGACGTCAAGGTAGACGACGTCATGACGCGGCCCGGCAAACGCATCGGCCCCGACGTCCTGGCAGCCGAAGCCGTGCGTATAATGGAAGATAGTCGTATCACGGCGCTGGCCGTGGTCGATGAACAGCAGCGCCCGATTGGCGCGCTGCACATGCATGACCTGCTGGCAAGCGGCGTTATCTAACCCATGATCCCATGATGAATGATACGGAGGCTCTATGGCCCTACCTGACGCACTTTTAGATCGTATACGCCGTGTAAAACTGCTGGCCCTGGACGTGGACGGCGTGCTGACCGATGGTCGCCTTTACTTCCAGGCCGACGGCGTCGAAATCAAGGCCTTTCATACCCAGGATGGCCACGGCTTGAAGCTGCTCAAGCGCGTCGGCATCCATGTCGCGCTGATTACCGGCCGTGACTCGCCCATGGTGAGCCAGCGCGCCGCAGCGCTGGGCATCAGCCATGTTCATCAAGGCTGTGAAGACAAGCTCGCCACCCTGCGTGGGCTCTGCCAGCGGCTCGGCATCACCCTGGAGCAGGTCGCCTTCTGCGGCGATGACCTCCCGGACCTGGCGCCGATCAAACGCTCGGGCGTCGGCATCACCGTCCCCAACGCACCGGACTACATGCATACCCACGCCGATTGGATTACCGACCGTCTGGGCGGGCATGGCGCCGTTCGCGAAATTTGCGACACGCTGCTGACCAACCAGGGGCACTGGGACGCCGTGCTCGACACTTACCTACACGGCTCCACCTGAATGGGCATCAGGGTGAAAAAGCGCGTCTGGCTGACGGGGCTGGTCATCACCCTGGGGGGACTGCTGGTTTGGCTGGACCCCCGCGCGCCCCAGCAGCGCGAGGTAGATCCTGAGGCTCAGGCTCAGGAGCCCGGACACGTGCTGGAGAGTGCCGAGATCACTCTGTTTGGTGAAGATGGCACTCTGCAACAGTCGCTGGTCGCGCCGCGACTGGTACATACCCCGCAAGCGGCGATGACCAACGTCACGTCACCGCGCGCCACGCTGTTCGATAGTGAACAGCGTGAGTGGTTGGCGGTTGCCGATACCGGCACCCTGAACACGGACACCCAGGCGCTGACGCTGGCCGGATCGGCACGGCTATTGGCACCAGACGAAGGCTGGCAGCTGGATACCGACCTGCTGCATTATGATGGCCTGGCACGTCATGCCTGGAGCGACACCCCCGTAGTGCTGCAGCAGCCACCCCAGCGTATCGAGGCATCCCGTATGGATGTCTGGCTGGACGATAGTCGTGTCAGCTTGATCAATAACGTGCGCGGCGTGCACCCGCCCGCCCCCCACCCTTCTCAGGAGTCGCCATGAACGCCCTGCTTCGTACGGCACTGCTCGCCCTTGCCGTCCCCATGGTGGTAGGCGTACTGCCTGCTACTGCTCAACAACAGGCCCCTATCGAAGTAGAGGCCGACCGCCTGGACCTGGACCAGCGCGCGGGCACGGCGGTTTACTCTGGCAATGTCGATATTCGTCAGGGTGAAATGCAGCTGCGCGGAGAGCGTGTCGAAATTCACCGCAACCAGGCCGGCGAACTCTCCCGGGCCGTCGCCACGGGCGAGCGTGCCTACCTGCGCAATCAACTGGAAGACCAGACGACGCCCATGGAAGGCTGGGCGCGCCGCATCGTCTACCACGTGTCCGAACGCCGCGTCGAGCTCATCGACCAAGCCGAACTGACCCAGCAAGGGGATCGTTTCCAGGGGGGACGGCTCGAATACTTCATCGACCGCGGGGTGGTGCAAGCGCGCTCTGATGTCAGCGGCAGTTCGCCACAGCGCATCCGCATGACCCTGCAGCCCGAACAATAGCGAGAGGACGCCCCGTGACAGCGATGACCCCCGACACCGCAGCGGTCAAGACACTCCATGCACAGCATCTGGCCAAGAGCTACAAACGCCGCCGCGTGGTCAAGGATATCAATCTGGAAATTGCCCAGGGCAGCGTGGTGGGCCTGCTGGGCCCTAACGGCGCGGGCAAGACCACCTCGTTCTACATGATCGTCGGCCTGGTGAAATCCGATGCTGGCAAGGTGGGCATCGACGATCTCGACCTGACCCGGGCGCCCATGCATGAACGCGCGCTGGCGGGTATCGGCTACCTGCCCCAGGAAGCATCGATCTTTCGCAAGCTGTCGGTGGCCGACAACATCATGGCCATTCTGGAAACGCGCCGGGAGCTGGACCGCAATAGCCGAGAAGCGAAGCTCGAATCCCTGCTGGAAGACTTCCACATCACCCATATTCGCGACAACCTGGGCATGAGCCTGTCGGGCGGCGAGCGGCGACGGGTGGAAATTGCCCGCTCGCTGGCCACCGAGCCCGCTTTCATTCTACTGGACGAACCTTTTGCTGGCGTCGACCCCATTTCCGTGGGCGATATCAAATCGATCATACGCGCGCTCAAGAAGCGTCATATTGGCGTCCTCATCACCGACCACAACGTGCGTGAAACCCTGGATATCTGCGATATTGCCTATATTGTTGGCGACGGACACATCATAGCCAGTGGAAACCCCCAGGAAATTCTCAATAACCAGAAGGTGCGCGACGTCTACCTGGGCGCCGACTTCCGCCTTTAAATAATGGCCCACGAAGACATTTTATTTAGTGGCATGCTTATTGCACTTGCACCAAACGGAGAGTCGCTCTAGGGTGGAGCTTTCTGATTAACGAGTGGTTCTCAGATGGTCATGAAAGCTTCTCTTCAACTGCGCATCGGCACACAGCTGACCATGACACCTCAGCTGCAGCAGGCCATTGCGCTGCTTCAGCTATCGACGCTGGACCTTCGTCAAGAAATTCAGCAGGCGCTGGATGCCAACCCCATGCTCGAACAGGAGGATGAGTTTGGCGAACAGGCGGTCAGCGAGCCTCAGGAAGCCGAGTGGGCAGACAGCATTCCCAACGAGCTCTCCGTGGACAGCGACTGGTCCGACACCTACCAGGACATGGGCAGCGCGGGCGGCAGTAGCGAAGGCCCGGACTTCGAGCGCCAGGCGGCCGGGCAGAGCCTTCACGGGCACTTGCTCTGGCAACTGGCCATGACCGACTTCTCTGCGCGTGAGCAAGCCATTGCCGAGAGCCTCATCGATGCGCTGGATGCCAACGGCTATCTGACCCAGCCGCTCAACGACATCCGCGAGGGGCTCAAGGCGCAGGGCCACGATGGCCTGAGCCAACGCGAGGTCGAAAACACCTTGCTGCGCCTGCAGCAGTTCGAGCCTACTGGCGTGTTCGCCCGTGACCTGCGCGAGTGCCTGATGCTGCAGCTGGCCGCGCTACCCGAAGACACTCCGCTGTTGATGCCCGCCAAGCGTCTGGTACGCCAGTTTCTCGAAGCGCTGGGCAAGGACGACATGCGCCTGCTGAAACGACGCCTGAGCCTCGATGACGAGCAGCTGGACGATGTCATTCGTTTAATCCGCAGCCTTGACCCTCGCCCCGGAAGCGCCTACGGCGTCACCGACGACAGCTATGTGACGCCGGACCTGGTGGTACGTCACGATCACGAGGGCTGGCATCTGGAACTCAACCCGGAAGCGCTGCCTCGGCTACGTATCCAGCCCGACTACGCCAGCCTGATCAAGCGCGCCGACAAGAGCCAGGACAACCAGTTTTTGAAAGAGCACCTCCAGGAGGCTCGCTGGCTGATCAAGAGCCTGTCGAGCCGCAACGACACGCTGCTGCGCGTGGGGCGCGAGATCATTGCCCGCCAGATAGGCTTCCTCGAGCAGGGTGAAGAGGCCATGAAACCGCTGATTCTGGCCGATATCGCCGAAGCGGTAGAGATGCATGAATCGACCATCTCCCGGGTCACCACCCAGAAATACATTCATACCCCGCGCGGGGTCTTCGAGCTCAAGTACTTCTTCTCCAGCCAGGTCAGCGGCCAGGAGGGCGGCGACAGCCACTCCAGCACGGCCATTCGAGCACGCATCAAGAAACTGATTCAGGACGAGCCGCCAGGCAAGCCACTCTCCGACAGTCGCCTGGTCACCCTGCTGGAAGAGGGTGGCATTACCGTGGCACGCCGCACCGTCGCCAAGTACCGAGAGTCGATGGGTATACCTTCGTCGAGCGAGCGACGCCGTTTGCGCTAGTTAAACGCTCTTGCCCAACAAACTCGCGGCGAGGGCTTTGCAATGGCCCAAAAAGGGTTACAATCGAAGTACAGTCCGATGGATAAGGAGCACGTCAATGCAAGTAAACATCACTGGTCATCACGTTGAACTGACTGACGCCTTGCGTGACTACGTAAACGAAAAGCTGGAACGCGTTGAGCGTCACTACGACAACATCACGACCGTCCAGGTCACCTTATCTGTCGAAAAGGAGCGCCAGCAAGCGGCTTGCACGCTGCATGCCGCAGGAGCAGACCTGCATGCGGAAGCGCAGGATAATGACATGTACGCGGCCATTGACGCCCTGGCGGACAAAATCGACCGTCAGCTGGTAAAACACAAGGAAAAAGCACAAGCCCGCGCCCAAGGCGCTGGCGTGCGTTAAACCGATGACGTTGGAAACCATACTCCCCCCGGAGCGCGTGCTGTACGACGTGCCCGGGGGCAGCAAAAAAAGGGTGCTGGAGTTTTTCAGCACCTTTATCGCTCAGAACACGCCCAGCCTGGACAGTCAGGAAGTCTTCAGTCGCCTGATTGGCCGTGAACGGCTGGGCAGCACTGGTATCGGCAATGGCGTAGCCATCCCCCATGCACGCAGTCCTCACTGCAGCACGCCCATTGCTGGCTTTCTCAAGCTAGCCGAGCCCGTCGACTTCGATGCCATCGATGGTGACCCGGTCGATCTGGTCTTCGTGCTGTTGGTTCCCGAAGAAGCCGATGACACGCACCTGGCCCTGCTGGGGCAGGTGGCCACGATCATGAATGACGCTGCCACACGCCAACAGCTGCGCAATGTCAGTAGCCAGCGCGCATTGCTCGAGCTGCTGACCGACAAGATTCGCGAGCAGGCTGCCTAGCGCAGCCATTGCCAGGCAGCAAGGCACACGGCAAGCCCTCTATCCCTTTGATACCCAAGAGAGATGCGCTATGCAGCTGGTGATCATTAGCGGCCGCTCAGGGTCCGGCAAGTCCATCGCCCTACAGGCGCTGGAGGATCTTGGCTATTACGCCATCGACAACCTGCCCGCCATGCTGCTGGGCTCGCTGGTCGATGAATTGCGCGAGCAAGGGGGGCGAACTCACCTGGCGGTCAGCATCGATGCGCGCAACCTGCCCACGGCGCTGGAGCAGTTGCCTGCGTTACTGGAAGAGCTACGTCAACGCCAGATCCGTTTTCAGGTCATCTACCTGACCACGGACGCACGCATTCTGCTGGAGCGCTACTCGGCCACCCGGCGGCGCCACCCGCTGACCCGGGATAGTGACATGACCCTGGAAGAAGCCATCGACAAGGAAGAGCAGACGCTGCTCGACATTCGCGATCTGGCCGACCTGTTGATCGACACGTCACGCCTCTCGGTGCACGATCTTCGCCGTCGCATCACCGATCAGGTCGCTCACCAACGGCGTGACCAGCTGACCCTGACGTTTGAATCCTTCGGCTATAAGCGGGGCGTACCCATGGATGCCGATATCGTGTTTGACGTGCGCTGCCTGCCTAACCCTTATTGGGACCCCAGCCTGCGGCAGTTCACCGGACGCGATGCCAATATTCAGGCCTTCCTGGGCGGCTACCCCATCGTCGATGACATGCGTGACGATATTCATGCCTGGTTGGACAAGTGGCTGCCCGCCTACCAAAGCAGTCAACGTAGCTATATGACCGTGGCCATTGGCTGCACTGGCGGCCAGCATCGCTCTGTCTACATGGTGGAACAACTGGCGCAGGCGCTGGTCAAGCGCACTGGCGCCATTCAGCTCAGGCATCGGGAATTGGGCTTGCAGTACACGCTAAGCGAATTACCCGCTACCGTCGATGCCGCTTCTTCCATCCCCCCCAGCGACACGACTTCACCCTGATATCACTCGGCAAAAAGGAACCAGAGTGCCTGAAAGAACCTTAACGCTGACCAATCAACGCGGCCTTCACGCCCGCGCTGCCACCAAGCTGGTCACGTGCGGCCAGCAGTTTTCAGCCCGCATTCATGTTTACAAACAGCAGCAGAAAGCCGATGCCGCCAACATCATGTCGCTGCTGATGCTGGCGGCCCCTTGCGGCACTTCGCTGACCATCACCGCAGAGGGCGAAGATGCCGACCAGGCCCTGGATGCCATCCAGGCCCTGTTCGACGCACGTTTCGACGAGGATCAGTAACCCTCGTTAGCTGCCCGCCACCGTCATGGCATCCACCAGCCAGCTGCCGGTATGGATGCTGCCCCGCGTATCGGTATCGTCGCCAATGCCCACCAGGCCAGCGAACATGGTGTTGAGATTGCTGGCAATGGTGAACTCTTCGATGGGGTATTGCACCTCGCCATTCTCTACCCAGAATCCGGCGGCACCGCGAGAGTAGTCCCCCGTTACGCCATTGACCCCCTGCCCCATCAGCTCGGTCACCCAAATGCCCCGCCCCATTTGCTGCAGCAGCTCATCACGCGATGTCAGCGGGGCCAGAAGACGCAGGTTGCGCGCTCCGCCGGCGTTTCCGGTCGACTGCATGCCCAGGCGGCGGGCACTGTAGGCAGACAGCATGTAGCTGGCGACCCTGCCCTGCTCGATGAAACGGTTATCCCGGGTCTGCACGCCCTCGGCATCGAAGGGCGAACTGGCGGTGGCACCGACTTCCATGGGGCGTTCTTCCAGTCCCATCCACTCTGGGAAAAGCGGGCTGCCCAGGCGATCACACAAGAACGATGCTTCACGGTATAGTGCGCCACCCGCCAACGCGCCCATCAGGTGCCCTATCAGGCCCGCGGCCAGGCTGGGGTCGAACAGCACGGGAAAGGTACCGGTAGGCGGTTTGCGCGAACCCAGCCGTCGCAGGGTGCGTGCAGCCGCTTCGCGCCCGACCTCCTCCGGGTCACGCAACTGTAGAGGGTTACGCGCCGACGTGTAGTCATAATCGCGCTGCATACCCTTGCCATCCTGGGCAATCAACATGCATGACAACGAATGGCTACTGCCCTTTTGGGTGCCTAGAAAGCCATGGCTATTGGCATAGACCCGAACGCCCTCGCCACTGGACAACGAGGCACCTTCCGACTGGTGAATACCGTCCACGCTGCGCCCCGCCTGTTCACAGCGCAGCGCCAGCTCGATGGCCTGTTCGGTCGAGAGCGCCCACGGGTGATGCACCTTGAGATCCGGCAGCCGGGTCGCCATCAGCGCAGCATCTGCCAACCCGGCAGCAGGGTCTTCACCGGTATAACGCGCAATTGCCAGAGCCTTTTCCACCGTGGCGCGCAGCGAGGCGCTGCTGGCATCGGTGGAGGAGGCGCTCCCCTTGCGCTGGCCAACGTAGACCGTAATGGCGATCCCCTGGTCACGGGAAAGCTCGACGGTCTCGACCTCGCCGAGCCGTACGCTGACGCCCACCCCCTGGTCGACACTGGCGCCTACTTCAGCGGCATCGGCGCCCAGCGTTTTCGCCAGGCCAAGAGCTTCTTCCGCCCGCTGCGCCAGTAGCGCCTGTTGCGCTGCTGCATCAAATGCCTGTGCCATGTGGTCTCCTTTTCGCCTCAATTGCATTGGCGAATCAATGTTATGGTCGCAGCCTGATATAATGCTGCCGACGAATCCAAATCAGTGAGTGTCTGTATGCCTAAGCAACGCCCCGAGCCCCTCGATATTGACGAGCAGGAAGAGCGTCCCAGTAAATCCCAGCTCAAGCGTGAAATGCATGCTCTTCAGGCGCTTGGCGAAACCTTGATTGCCATGAAACCCGCCGAGCGGGCGCGTTTTCCGCTCTCTGACGACATGCTGCGGGCCATCGAGGAGACTTCTCGAATCCGCTCCCATGAGGGCCGCCGCCGCCATATGCAGTACGTGGGCAAGTTGATCCGCAAGGAGGATCTAGCCGCCATCCAGGGGGTATTCGATGCCATCGAGCAAGAGAAAGAGCAGCGCGACCATGCCTTTCATCGTCTGGAAAAATGGCGTGATCGGCTGGTCGACGAGGGCGACGACGCCGTCGATCTATTCCTGGCCGACTACCCCGATGCCGACCGCCAGACCCTGCGCCAGCTAGTGCGAAACGCTCGCAAGGAGCGTGAGCAGGGCAAACCGCCGACCAGCGCGCGCAAGCTGTTCAAACACCTGCGCGACACCCTGGCACTCTAATCCGCACGCCCCCATGACGAGCTGTACTGCCTGGCTAGCCCGATTGCGTGCCACCGACGGTCAGCTCGTCCAGCTTGAGAGTGGGCTGCCCAACGCCCACCGGCACGCCCTGGCCCTCCTTGCCACACACGCCGATACCGGTGTCCATGGCCAGGTCATGGCCAATCATGGATACCCGCCCCATCGCCTCAGGGCCATTGCCGATCAGCGTAGCGCCCTTGACTGGCGAGGTGATGCGCCCATCCTCGATGAGGTAGGCTTCGCTGGCTGAAAACACGAACTTGCCCGACGTGATATCTACCTGCCCGCCACCGAAGCTGACCGCGTAAAGGCCGCGCTTGACGCTCTTGATGATGTCTTCCGGCGCATCCTGCCCGGCCAGCATCACCGTGTTGGTCATACGCGGCATCGGCAGGTGGGCAAAGGACTCACGCCGCGCGTTCCCGGTTGGCGCCATGTTCATCAATCGCGCATTCAGCTTGTCCTGCATGTAGCCGGTGAGAATGCCATCCTCGATCAGAGGGGTGTACTGGCCCGGCGTGCCCTCGTCATCGACGCTGAGCGCCCCGCGACTATCCATGACCGTGGCATCGTCTACCACGGTGACACCCTTGGCCGCCACGCGCTGGCCCATTCGCCCGGCGAAGGCCGAACTGCCCTTGCGATTGAAGTCACCCTCCAGGCCGTGACCGACCGCCTCGTGCAAGAGAATGCCGGGCCATCCGGCGCCCAGCACCACCGGCATCTGACCGGCAGGGGCATCCACCGCTTCCAGGTTGACCAGCGCCTGGCGCACGGCTTCCTGGGCATAGCGCTCGGCCACACCCTCATCGCGCAGGCGCGCCATGGAGTAGCGCCCACCGCCACCGGCGCTGCCTCGCTCTCGGCGACCATTTTTGGCGGCGATCACGCTGACATTGAAGCGCACCAGCGGACGCACATCCGCCGCCAGAGAGCCGTCGCTGGCACGTACCAACACGACTTCGTAGGTGCCGGACAGCGAGGCACTGACTTGGCTGATACTGGGGTCGGCAGCCCGCGCCACGCGGTCAGCCTGCTTGAGCATGGCCACCTTCTCTTCAGCGGTCAGCCCTGCCAGCGGGTCGATACCCGCATAGCGCGCCGCCGCGCTCACCGGCACGACACGCTGGCCCGGCAACTGCTTACCACTGCGCACGATACCCGAGGCGGTGCGTCCGGTATCCATCAGAGCATCGGCGGTAATCTGGTTGGAGTAGGCAAAGCCGGTTTTTTCGCCTGCCAGCGCACGCACACCCACTCCGCCATCGATGTTGTAGCTCGCCTCCTTGACTTCGCCATCTTCCAGCACCCACCCCTCCTGCCAGGTGCGCTGGAAGTAGAGATCGGCATAATCGATGCCTGCGCCCATGGCGTAGCCAAGGCCCGTCTCCAGGGCTTCCAGATCGAGGCCACCCGGCGTTAGCAAAATGGCAACTGCAGACTCTATATCGCTTGTGTGTGCGGTCATTGAGGGCCTTCTAAAGTAACCTGCGGCGAGGTCCAGGGACCCCGCACGCGATAATGAATGGTGGTGGCCTGCGCCAGTGCATCACCAAAAAGTCGGTCGGCAATGAAGAGCGCCCCGCCGACGATGGGGGCACCCACCGCGAGTGCCGCGATAGGCAGACTTTGGCTCACCGGCAGTGTGACGCCAAGACGCTGATCGAGTTCGCGCTGCAAGAGGTTAACATTTCCTGTCAGCGTAAAGGTCGTGGCAGGGGCATCAATTTGTAGGGGGCCACGCAGCAATAGCTGCCCCTGGGCCACGTCCGCCGTGCCATGCACCCGATCGAACGCCGTTCCCTGCCCGGTGACATCCGAAAAATCAAACCGCAGCCTGCGCAGAATGTTATCGAAATTGAGTAGCCCCACCAGCCGTGCAGGTGCCGAGTCGAGCATCACGAAGCGCCCGTCACGAATATCCGTGCTCAATTCTCCGCCTGCGCGGGCCAGCGCAAACTGCCAAGGCGCCCCCGGCCAGGCAAGCTCAGCGGCAACGTTGGTGGTACGGCTGCGCATGGCCACGGGTTGGCCCAGGCGCTCCAGGGCGGTGCCCAGATCGCCGCCCTGAATCGTCAGGTCAGCGCGGGTGCGACTGGTCACCGGATTACCCTCCCAATGCAGCTCCCCACGCGCTGAGAGCTGCCCCAGGGTCAGGCCCACCGGCGCAATGGAAAGCCCCTGAGCGCTGGTCTGCCAATAAGCGGTCAGGGGGCCATAAAGCCCGTCACCCACACTGAGCTCGGCCAGTCGTAGCCGTCCATTGGGTACGGATGCCAGCCAAGCGGGGATAGCGGCTGGGGCGGCGTATTCGGTAGTGATCTCGTCGACCCAGGAGCCCGGCGTGGGCACCTCTCTCGATGACGCCTCGCTCGCGGCCTCTTCGCTGGGCAAATCAAGCAAACGGTCAGCGACCAGATAGCTCACGACCACATCCAGTGGGCGCGACTCCCGTGGCTGATAGTGCACACGACCGGAGAGCAGCTCACCGTTGATTTGCAGCTGTGCCCGGTCCGTCTCGGCGCTACCGGAAGCCGTCATGGCGCCCAGACACTCGTCGCGATAACGCAAGCAGGAGGTTCTCAGCACGGCTTCGAGGGTCGGCAACGCCCCGGACGTCGGCGGACCACCCGCCCCATTGTCGAACAGCGGCGACAAGGCCTGCTGCCAGGCCAAGGGATCAATGGTGTTTAGAGACGCATCGATTTTCCAGCCTGGCTGCTGGGGCCATTCCACCAGCGGTGCCACGCTGCCCAGCGCGACCTCGCCCATCAGCCCTTCTGGCTCTCTGAGCGCCAGACGCATGGCCAGCAGATCAGCTATCCGCACCTCCCCTCTGGCACTGGAAAAATCAGCGCGCACCCGTAATGGCCAGGGCTGCTCGGCGCGTTTATCGAACGGCTCGGGCAGCTGACTGGTCAGCCCAACCAGCTGGCTTTGCAAACTCAAGGTCGGGGTGTCTTCCCAGTTCACCACGCCTTCCCAGGCCGTGCGCCCGCGCAGCACCTCTTGTGCCGTGTCCGGCATACCCGCCAACGCCCAGAGCGCCGCGCTATCCACCTCACCGCTGAGCCGCACCCGCTGCTGATCTTCATCAAAGTCGGCGCGGATCCCCCCGCCTTGCCAACGCCCCTGCAGATTGCCCAACAGCGCCCGCTGCTCGCCCGACTGCTGCCAGCTCACCTCGCCTTCGACCTGGCGCAGTGACACAGGCAGCGGTTGGTAGCGCACGACCTCCAGAGAAGGCACCACGTTGATATCCAGCAACAGCCCTTCTGGATGCTCCAAAGGCACCGCCGCCGCCAGGCTGCCGTCGACCACGCCTTCAGCGCTGAACTCGTCGAGCGGCAACTCGCCCGCTTCTGGCATGGCCTTGAGAAAGCGCAACAGCGAGGCGCCATCGCTGTGCAATTGCCCCGACAGCCGCAGCATGTTGTCTTCACCCAGCTGGACGGCTCCATCAGACAGCTGGACCCCTTGACTCTGGGCACTCGCCACCTGCGCCTTCAGCTCTCCCCCCTGCCATATCAAGCGGCCATCGACCTCTTCCAGCAGCGGCCAACCGTCAGCTATCGGCAAGTAGCCCTCGCGCACCAGCAGCGCCAGCGTGGCAGAGAATGGCGGCGCGCTACCGGGCTCTCCAAACGGCAGACTCATTTTGAGCGCCCCCTGCGGCACCCGGCCACCGATGTCTTTTTGCAACCACTCCCGCAGCGCCGGCTCGAAGGCGCCAAGCGGCAGCCATTGGCCTAACGGGCGCTCTACGGCATCGACATTCTCAAAGGCGAGGTCGAGCCCAAACTGACCACGCTGCTGCCCCGTGATCAGGCCGAAGCCGCCCGCGATTCGCGCACCATCCCAATCGACGTGCAGCTCACGCCCGCTGATCATGGTCCGTGGACCATCGTAGACCCACTCCACCACGCCCTCGGCATGCCCCAGCTGCATGGGCGCTTCGAAGAGCTGCGGGAAGTAGAGTTCGCTGTTGCCCGCACTGCTGAAAGTCACCCGGCCGCGCAGGTCACGCGCCTGCACCCAGGCATCCAGCGGGCCACCGCCCGGCGCTTGCTGCCACGGGTCGACCGCCACGTTGGTCAAGGCGGCATCGACGCCCCAGCGCCCTTCCCGCTGCCCCAGCCGCAGCCCCTGCACCTGCCCTCTGGGGGCCAGGGTTTGCAGCACCCGCGTCAGCGACTCGGGTAACAGGGCGTACTCGCGCCAAGCGGCCAGCGAGGCCAATTCGAAGGCACTGGTGCGCAGCTCCCAACGGCCGGGCTCGTGGGCCAGGTACCAGTGGTAAGGCAAGGCAGGGCCGTCACTGATGCCCTCTGGCTGGGCCCACTCGACGCTTTCTGCGTTGCCGCTCAGCCAGGCTTCACCGCCCTCCCCGTTGCGCTGCCACTGCCCGGAGGCCTGGATGTTGCGCAACACGGCGTATTCCACGTCTCGACGCAGTGTCAGCTCGGGCATATCGACCGCCAACCGCGCATCCTCCAGACGCCCTTCTCGCCAGCGCCCCCACAATTGAACTTGACCGCCCGCCTGCTCCAGATAGGGCATCTGCTCTGGACGAAACAGCGCCGCCAGCACCACCAGATGATCCAATTGCATATTCATCTGCAGGGCCGCCGAAAAATCACTCAAGCCACGCACACCGGGCTGCATCTCGGCGCCCATGGTGATGGCCGGCAGCGCCGAGGCTGCCTGGGCGGGGTCTTCCACCACCTTCAGCTCGCCAGAGAGACGCGTACGACGCTCATCGCCATCCAACACCAGCGACGGTGCATGCAATAGCACCGTCTGCTCACGCCCATGCAGCAGCACGCGGCTGTTGTCTACCCACAAGCGCTGCCTGAGCAGCAGCCCTGCCCAGGCGTCGATCAGCGCCAGATCGATATCCGGCTGCGGGGCCATACCCAAGGGCAGCGTGGCGGGCGCCGGCCAGCCCCAGGTGGTCTCAGGCGTTTGGTAGAGATGAAACTCGAGCCCCGCCATACGAGCATCGCTGAAAACCGGAGCCCACTGGCGCAAACTCGCCAAACCATCGAGACGTAACTGCACGCGTTCGACGGCAGCCAGCGGATCGCCCTGCGGGGTGTCGATACGCAGGTCTTCGAGCAGGAAGCGTAGATCATTGCGCGCCAACGAGAGCGAGACTTGCCCAATGCTCACTGGTGCACCGATCCTGGCTTCCAGCACCGCTTCGATGCGTGGCGCGAGCGCATCACTCTGACTGAGAGCCACGCGCAGCGTCACCAGCAGCAGCGCCAGCAGACCCAATAGGACTGCCAGCGTCACGAGTCCAGCGCGCAGCAAAAAGCGGGGGAAAGGGCTTAGCGCAGCCATCACATTAATACGATGTCGTACTGCTCTTGGGAGTAGTGCGCCTCGACCTGAAAGCGAATGGTTTTATTGATGAAGGTTTCCAGGTCAGCCACGGCCGCCGACTCCTCATCCAACAAACGATCCACCACCGGCTGAGAGGCCAGCACCATGTAGGTTTCTGCACTGTAGGCACGCTCTTCACGGAGGATTTCTCGGAAGATTTCATAGCAGATGGTTTCGGGGGTCTTTAGCGTCCCGCGCCCGGCACAGGTCGGGCAGGCTTCACACAGGGTTTGTTCGAGACTTTCTCGGGTGCGCTTACGGGTCAACTGCACGAGCCCCAGCTCGGTTACCCCGGTACATTTGGTTTTTGCATGGTCACGCTCCAGCGCCTTTTCCAATACGCGAAGTACCTGACGCTGATGCTCGACATCCACCATGTCGATGAAGTCGATAATGATGATACCGCCCAGGTTGCGCAGCCGTAGCTGACGGGCAATGGCCGTCGCGGCTTCCAGGTTGGTCTTGAAGATGGTTTCTTCCAGATTGCGATGCCCAACGTACCCACCGGTATTGACGTCAATGGTGGTCATGGCCTCGGTAGGATCGATGACCAGATACCCACCTGACTTGAGCTGCACCTTGCGCCCCAGGGCTTTCTGAATCTCGTCTTCGACGCTGTAGAGATCAAAAATCGGTCGCTCGCCCGGGTAGTACTCGATGCGGTCCACCGCGTCGGGCATGAACTCTTCGGCAAACTCGACCAGCTTGACGAAGTTTTCCCGGGAGTCGATGCGTACTTTTTCGATATCATCGCGCATGACGTCACGCAGGGTACGCATGAACAGCGGCAAGTCGTCGTAGATCACGCTAGGCGGGGAAGCGGTGATCTTGCGCTCGCTAACCTTGCGCCAGATACGCAGCAGAAAATACATGTCGCCGGCCAGCTCTTCATCGCCCACGCCTTCTGCGGCCGTGCGCACGATAAAGCCACCCGTCACGTCGATGGTCTGTTCTGCAATGCTCTTGTCCAGCAGCGCTTTCAACCGCTCGCGCTCGCGCTCGTCCTCGATGCGCTGGGAAACGCCATGGTGAGGCGAGTCCGGCATATAGACCAGATAACGCGAAGGAATCGAGAGATGGGTAGTCAGCCGCGCCCCTTTCGTGCCGATAGGGTCCTTGGTGACTTGTACAACCAGGGCCTGGCCTTCGTGCAGCAACTGCCCGATGGTCTGCTGCTCATCGCTGGGGGTGCCCGGCGGCATCACTTCATGGGCATGGATAAAGGCGGCGCGCTCGAGGCCAATATCGACAAAGGCAGCCTGCATGCCAGGCAGTACGCGAACCACTTTGCCTTTGTAGATATTACCCACGATCCCACGTCGGCGGGAGCGCTCGATGAGCGCCTCCTGCAGCACGCCATTTTCCACCAGCGCAACGCGGGTCTCCATGGGCGTCAAATTGATGAGGACTTCACCGCTCATGCACAATTCCTTATTGAATATCCGGTTCCTTGCCAGCGCAGCGGTCGTCGCTCGGTAGCCAGTGCAGGCCCAATGACTACGTCGGATAGTGTCCCGTCCAGACGGGCACACCCTGCTGGACAAGCAAGCGCGTGGTTTCAAATAGCGGCAGCCCCACGACGGCAGAGTGGCTGCCCTGAATCTCTTCGACGAACACCGACGCAAGCCCCTGTATGGCATAGCCACCGGCCTTGTCCACGGGCTCCCCGGTCTGCCAGTAACAGGCGATCTCCTCGCGGCTCAGTGACCGCATGGTGACATGCGTGGTGACACAACATGAGAGTATACCCAGCGGCCCACTCACCGCCACTGCGGTCAGCACTTGATGCGTGCCCCCTGAAAGCCGCCTCAGCATCTCGGCAGCGTGCTGCTGGTCCCGAGGCTTGCCCAGGATCTCTCCTGCTACCACGACCGCCGTGTCCGAGCCGAGCACCGGCAAGGAGGTGCGGTCCATGGCCGCGCTGGCCTTGGCCACGGCCAGCCGCTCCACGTAGGCGCGAGCCGACTCATCGGCCAGCGGCGTTTCATCGATATCGCTGGGTAGCACGCTCACCGGCACGCCAATCGACGCCAGCAGCGCCTTGCGGCGCGGCGACGCAGACGCCAGACAGAGTACCGGCTGAGAGGAAGCACCGGGGATCATTTCGCTCATGATCCACTGCTCATCATGCGCCGCTCCAGAGCCACCAGCATGGTGGCCAGCCAAGGCCACAGCAATGCGCTCATCAGCGAGGGAATCAGGAAGGAGAGGTGGATCGAAAACTCGCCGGTCAAGGTACGCAACCACTGCTCGATCAGTTGCACCAGCCCAAGCAGCACCAGCACCAGCACAGCCTGCTGCACCAGCGAATAAGCGCGAAAGCGTGGATAGACCATGGCGGCCAGAAACGCCAACAGCGACAGAATCAGCGCGTGCTGGCCCAGCGCGGTCCCTTCGATCAGGTCCAGCAGTAGGCCCACCACGAAGCCGTGAAAAACCCCCACCCGATCCGGTGAGCGCATGCTCCAGTAGATGAGCATCAAGCCCACCCACTCGGGGCGAAACACCTGCCAGCCATCCGCCACGGGCATGACCTGCAAGCACAGGGCCAGCAGTAGGCTAAGCCAAACGGCGAACAGCGGCACGACGGGAGCCCTGGCCATCAAGGCGCCTCCTGTGAATGAGACTCAGCCAGACGCTGAGCGGCATGCACGGCCTGAGCCGAAATATCCATGGACTCATCCCAGCCCAACGCGTCGAACTCTTCGCGGGGCGTTGGAAAGAGCATCAGGAAATGCCGTGAGCGCTGCAACTGCGCAGCAGGTTCGGCCATGACACGAGCAAAAGGCTGGCCGGGGTCGTGATACACCTCAGTGACGCGCGCCACGGGATACCCCGGCGGAAAACGGCCCGCCAACCCGGAGGTGGTCAACAAATCCCCTTCACGAATGTCGGCGGTATCCGGTACGTGCAGTACGCTGACGCTGCCATGGCGCCCGGTGCCCTGCACGATGAAACGCAGGCCGTTGCGATTGACCTGCACTGGTAAGGCGTGGCTGGCATCGGCCAACAGCAGCACACGGCTGGAGTAGGCCGATACCGCGGTCACCTGCCCCACCAGCCCAGAGGCATCGATCACCGGCTGCCCGACGTAGGCGCCATTACGATGCCCTCGGTCGACCACCATTTGATGAGTAAAGGGGTCATTGTCCAGAGACAGCAGCTCTGCGGCAATATAGGGGATTTCACGACGCTCGGCCGCCTTGAGCAGCGTGCGCAGTTCGGCGTTTTCGGCGGTCAGATTGGCGAGCCGCTGCCCACGGTGGGAGAGCGTCAAGATCTGCTCGCGCAGGCGGCGATTTTCGTCCACCAGCGCTTGCTGGTCAGAGAGCGCAAGCGCCCCCCAGTTCAGGACGTCGCTGGGCACGCTCACCACCCACTGAATGGGGGCAACGACCATGGTCATCTGGGCGCGAAGATCTTCCATGCGCGTAAAGCGCTGGTCGACAAACATCAGCACGCTTGCCGCCAGCACACAGAAGAATAGCCGGTAACCGGGTAGCGGCCCGTGTGAAAACAGCGGTTTAATAGGCAATCCCCCGCGTCAAACCGCTGCGATCAATCGCTCGACAGTAACTCAAAGGTATGCTGGTCAATCATCTCCAGCGCCTTGCCACCGCCGCGCGCCACGCAGGTCAGCGGGTCTTCGGCCACGATGACCGGCAGGCCCGTCTCTTCGGCGATCAGCTTGTCGAGGTCGCGCAGCAGTGCGCCGCCGCCGGTCAGTACCAGACCGCGCTCGGCGATATCCGAAGCAAGCTCCGGGGGCGACTGCTCCAGCGCGCTCTTGACCGCTGATACGATCGAGCCCAGCGTTTCCTGAAGCGCTTCGAGAATCTCATGGGAATTGAGCGTAAAGCTGCGCGGGATACCCTCCGCCAGGTTACGGCCACGCACGTCGATCTCGCGCAGCTCGCCACCGGGGTAGGCACACCCGATCTCTTCCTTGATACGCTCGGCCGTGGCTTCACCGATCAGGCTGCCGTAGTGACGGCGCACGTATGCGGTGATCGCCTCGTCAAAACGGTCGCCGCCGACGCGGATCGACTCGGAATAGACCACCCCGTTGAGCGAGATGATGGCGATCTCGGTGGTACCACCACCGATGTCCACCACCATCGACCCCTGCGCTTCTTCTACCGGCAGGCCCGCGCCGATGGCCGCGGCCATGGGTTCTTCGATCAGGAAGACTTCCCGGGCACCCGCCCCTTCGGCGGACTCACGGATGGCGCGGCGCTCCACCTGGGTCGACATGCAAGGCACGCAGACCAGCACACGCGGACTGGGCGTCAGAAACGTGCTCTGGTGCACCTTGCGAATGAAGTGCTGGAGCATCTGCTCGGTAACGGTGAAGTCGGCAATGACGCCGTCCTTCATGGGTCGGATAGCCGTGATATTGCCAGGCGTGCGGCCCAGCATGCGTTTTGCATCGGCACCTACCGAAGCGACGCTACGCATGTTGCCCGACTGGCGGATGGCGACAACGGACGGTTCATCGAGCACGATGCCACGACCGCGTACATAAATCAGTGTGTTGGCCGTACCCAGGTCGATCGACAGATCGCTGGAAAACAGCCCCCTCAAACGTTTGAACATGGATGTTGTTACCTAGTGCAGACCGGGAACCCTGTGCGGATGCAAACGGTATCACCGCAACCCCTTGGCAGCAAGCACGAGTCGTGCCCAATGGTGCCCGTGGGGCGCAATATGTGGTACCTTTTGCGGCTATTTTCCACGTCTGTTCCACAAGACGAATTCAAGATGACCGTATGTATACCGCTCAAAGCGGAATATGTTCCATCACGTTTGCGAGGAAACCTCGATCATGGCGCTTGAAGAATCTCATGTGCGCCGGGCCGCGCATCTGGCCCGACTCGCCGTCAGCGATGACCAAGCCAGTGGCTTCGTCGACGACCTCAGCCGCATTCTGGACATGGTCGACCAGCTCCAGAGCGTGGATACCGAAGGTGTGGCGCCACTGGCCCACCCGCTGGATGCCACGCAGCGCCTGCGCGCCGACGAAGTCACCGAAACCAACCAGCGCGACGCTTTCCAGCGCTGTGCTCCGGCAGTGGAAAACGGCCTGTACCTGGTGCCTCGGGTGGTTGAGTAACCGCCGCACCCCCTCGTTTCTGCTTATTTCATTCGCCCCCGAACGGAGCTTCCGGGTCATGCACGATAAAACCGTAACGCAGCTCGCCGCCGCCCTGGGTAGCGGTGAACTCTCCAGCCGAGAGCTGACCTCCCATTTTTTACAGCGCATCGAAAAAACCGATGACAAGCTCAACAGCTTTATCACGGTGACCGCCGAACAAGCGCTGAATCAGGCCGAAGCAGCCGACCAGGCACGGGCGGCAGGCACGGCAAGCAAGCTGGCAGGCATCCCCCTGGCGCTGAAAGACATCTTCTGCACCCAAGGTGTTAAAACCACCTGCGGCTCCAGAATGCTCGATAATTTCATCGCGCCTTACGATGCCACCGTGGTGGAAAAACTGGCGGCCGCAGGCACCATTAGCCTCGGCAAGACCAATATGGACGAGTTCGCCATGGGCTCGTCCAACGAAAACAGCCACTACGGCGCGGTCAAGAACCCCTGGGACCTGTCGGCAGTTCCCGGCGGCAGTTCCGGCGGCAGCGCGGCAGCGGTAGCCGCCGGGCTCGTCCCTGCAGCCATGGGCACCGATACCGGTGGCTCTATTCGTCAGCCGGCCGCGTTCTGCGGCATCACCGGATTGAAGCCCACCTATGGGCGCGTCTCTCGTTACGGCATGATTGCCTACGCTTCCAGCCTCGACCAGGCAGGCCCGATGGCACGCACGGCTGAAGATTGCGCCCTGCTGCTCAACGTGATTGCCGGGCACGACCTGCGCGACTCCACCAGCGTCGCCCGTGGCGTGCCTGACTACACTGAAACACTCAACGCGCCGCTGTCAGGCCTGAAAATCGGCCTGCCCAGGGAGTATTTTGGCGACGGCCTCGACCCGGACGTCGAGCAAGCCGTGCGTGATGCCGTCAAGGTCTACGAGTCGCTGGGTGCCACGGTGCGCGAAGTCAGCCTGCCGCACACGCACTACGCCATCCCGGCCTATTACGTGATTGCCCCCGCCGAAGCCTCTTCCAACCTGTCACGCTTCGACGGCGTGCGCTTCGGCCACCGCTGCAAGGCGCCTGCCGACCTGATCGATCTTTACACCCGCTCGCGGGCCGAAGGGTTTGGCGAGGAGGTCAAACGGCGTATCCTGATTGGCACCCACACTCTGTCGGAAGGCTTCTTCGACGCTTATTACACCAAGGCCCAGAAGGTGCGCCGCCTGATCCGTCAGGACTTCCTCGACGCCTTCGAAGATGTCGATGTGCTGATGGGGCCTGCCTCGCCCACGCCCGCCTTCGACCTGGGCGCGAAGAAAGACCCGGTGTCGATGTACCTGCAGGATATCTACACCATTGCCGTGAACCTGGCGGGCATTCCCGGCATCAGCGTTCCGGCCGGATTTGCGGGCGGCCGCCCGGTGGGCCTGCAAATTCTCGGCACGCACTTTGCCGAAGCGCAGCTGCTCAACGTCGCTCACCAGTTCCAGCAAGCCACCGATTGGCATCTCAAACAGCCTGCCTTTGCCGAGGAGAACGCCTGATGCAATGGGAAACCGTGATTGGGCTCGAGGTCCACGTTCAGCTCGCAACGCGCTCCAAGATCTTTTCCGGCGCCTCGACGGCGTTTGGCGCCGAGCCGAACACCCAGGCCTGCGCCGTTGATCTGGGCTTGCCTGGCGTACTGCCCGTCTTGAACGAACAGGCGGTCGCCATGGCCGTTCAGTTCGGCCTGGCCGTCCATGCCGAGATCCCGGAAGTATCGGTCTTTGACCGCAAGAACTACTTCTACCCTGACTTGCCCAAGGGCTACCAGACCAGCCAGATGTATCACCCCATCGTGGGCGCTGGCGAGGTGGAAATCACCCTGGACGACGACACCACCAAGCGCATCCGCATCCACCATGCCCACCTGGAAGAAGATGCAGGCAAGTCGCTGCATGAAGACTTCCACGGCATGACCGGCATCGACCTGAACCGCGCAGGCACCCCGCTGCTGGAGATCGTCTCCGAACCGGACATGCGCAACGCCAAGGAAGCGGCGGCCTATCTGAAGGCCATCCACTCCATCGTGACCTACCTGGGCATTTCCGACGGCAACATGGCCGAAGGCTCGATGCGCTGTGATGTCAACGTCTCGGTGCGCCCCAAAGGCCAGGAAGCATTTGGCACACGTGCGGAAATCAAGAACGTCAACTCGTTCCGCTTCGTGGAGCGCGCCATTGCCTTCGAAGTCGAGCGTCAGATCGAGCTGATCGAAGATGGCGGCAGCGTGGTGCAGGAAACCCGCCTGTACGACCCGGAGCGCGATGAGACCCGCAGCATGCGCACCAAGGAAGAAGCCAATGATTACCGCTACTTCCCCTGCCCCGACCTGCTGCCCGTGGTTCTCGATGAAGCCTACCTGGAGCATCTGCGCAGCCAGCTGCCGGAACTGCCCGCCGATAAGCGCGCTCGCTTCCAGGACGCGCTGGGGCTATCGGCTTACGATGCCAGCGTGCTCTCGGCCAGCCGTGAAATGGCGGAGTTCTTCGAAGAAGTCCACCGGGTATGTGGCGATGCCAAACAGGCGGCCAACTGGGTTCAGGGCGAGCTGTCCGGCGCCTTGAACCGGGAAAACCTGAGCATTCAGAACAGCCCCGTCTCGGCCCAGCAGCTGGGCGAAGTGGTACGCCGCGTGCTCGATGGCACCATCAACGGCAAGGCCGCCAAGCAGGTCTTCCAGGCACTGTGGAATGGCCAGGGGGAGAGCGCCGATGCCATCATCGATGCCAAAGGGCTGAAGCAGGTGACCGACACTGGCGCCATCGAAGGCATGATCGATCAGGTCATCGCCGAGAGCCCGGCCCAGGTCGCCCAGTACCGCGATTCGGAGCCCGAGAAGCGCGGCAAGATGATCGGCTACTTCGTGGGCCAGGTCATGAAGGCCTCTCGCGGCACCGCCAATCCTCAACAAGTGAACGACCTGCTCAAGACCAAGCTGGACGCTCTGCTGTAACGCGCGCCCATTGCCAGCGCATCAACATGAGCGGCTGCTTCGGCAGCCGCTTTGCGTGGCGAGGGACTCGCTCAGCTATTTTCAACAGCTATTTTCAACAGCTATTCTCTACAGCTACTCTCTAAAACCAGCCGCTACAGCTGGCTGGGCTGGGTGAAGCGCTGCAGCTGAGCGCAACCCGCCGCCCAGACATCGGCCTCCAGCTCGGCAATGGCCGCCGTGGGGAAACCCAGCCCCTGGCTCGGTGCACCTTCGACCAATAATCCTGCCAACTCGCCCACCAGCGGCATATGGCTGACCAACATGATGGGCCCCTGGGGCTGTTGTGCCATCAGCCACTCGGCCACGTCGCTGGCGGAATCGTCTGGCGTGATGAACGTCAATGTATTCAAGGGAATGCCCAAGGCATCCCGGATATGTTCAGCGGTTTGCTGCGCACGCACATACGGGCTGGCATACAGCACGGGGGTGGCAAGCTCTCCCTCACTGACCCGCGCTGCCAGCCAGCGCGCCATGGCGCCCGCTTCCTGTTCGCCGCGGCGAGTCAGCGCACGCACCGGGTCTGGAAAGCCGGGAGCGGCTTCACCATGCCGCATGATCAGCAGCGGGCTCGAACCGTCCTGATGCCGCGCCTGAATTCCCTGGTCACTCATGAACATCTCCTTTGCTGACCGCCACCCGAGGGGGCGATGTCTGTTCCCGATGCGCCTGCTGTACGGCCTCACGGGGCAAAATGAATTCGACGTCGCTGCTTTGCTCACCCAGCATCAGCGTGCGCGCCATTTCCTGGGCGGGCACGCCATCGAACAGCACCCGCTTCAGCCCTTCCGCTAGCGGCATGTAAACGCCCAACTCCTCAGCCTTGGCGCACACCAGCTTGACGGTATTGACCCCTTCCGCGACCTGCCCCAGCGCTTCTACCGCAGCCTCCAGGGCACGCCCCTCGCCCAGCGCATACCCCACCCGATAGTTACGCGACAGATTCGAGGAGCAGGTCACGATCAAGTCACCGACTCCCGCCAACCCCAGAAACGTCATCGGATTGGCCCCTTGGGCCACGGCAAACCGGCTCATCTCCGCCAGTGCACGGGTCATCAGCATGCTGCGGGTGTTTTCACCCATGCCCAGTGCCGCTGCCATGCCTGCGGCGATGGCATAGATATTCTTGAGTGCCCCGCCCAGCTCGACGCCGTGCCGGTCATTACTGGCGTAAACGCGGAAATAGCGACACCCCAGCACCTGCTGCACCCGAGTACGCGTCAGGGCGTCGGCGCTGGCAATCACGGTCGCGGTCAGCTGTTTATCGGCAATCTCGGAGGCCAGATTAGGGCCCGCAATCACGCCAATATGGGTGAAGCCGGTCTCCTGCTCCAGTACCTGGCTCATCAGCAGGAAGCCCTCCTGTTCGATCCCCTTGGTGGTACTGACGAGAATTTGCTGAGCGGTCAGCCACGGCTTGGCCGCCTGCACCACGCTGCGAAACGCCTTGGAGGGAATGGCGATCAGCACCAGCTCCGCGCCCACCAGGACGGTTTCCAGGTCAGTGGACGCCTCGACGGCAGGGTTGATCGGATAATCGGGCAGGTAGCGGCCATTACGGTGCTCCTGATTGATCTGCGCCACCAGCGCTTCGTCACGCATCCACTGGCGCACCTGGGCACCGTTGTCTGCCGCAATGCTGGCCAAGGCGGTACCAAAACTCCCCCCGCCCAGCACGGCGACCTTAATCTGTTGCTCATCCGCCATGATGACATCCTGATCGTTTAGCATTCATAGTGACACCTACTTTATCACCAACGGCCGCCTTCGCCGTTCAAAACAGGCTGAAAAACAAACGGCCCGCCTGGCAGGCCAGGCGGGCCGCATCCCTCAACGGGTGGGCATCACGCGGTCAGTACGCTGTTCAGCCGCTTCACGTAAGCCGCCGGGTCGTCCAGGTGGCCACCTTCGGCGATGATCGCCTGATCGAGCAGAATATGCGCCAGCTGGGCAAACAGCTCGCCTTCGCTGTCTTCCAGCCTTGCCACCAGCGCATGATCGGGGTTGAGCTCGAGAATGGGCTTCACGTCGGGCAGCTTCTGCCCGGCGGCCTCCATGATGCGCCGCATCTGATAGCCCATCTCATGCTCCGGCAGCACCACACAGGCAGGCGAGTCGGTCAGACGGTGAGTGACCTTCACCGACTGCACGTGCTCGCCCAGCGCCTCCTGAACGCGCTTGACCAGCGCCTCTTTTGCCTTGGCGGTCTCTTCTTGAGCCTGCTTCTCGGCTTCGTCTTCGACATCGCCCAGGTCCAGCTCGCCTTTGGCCACGTCGGCGAAAGACTTGCCGTCGAACTCGGTCAGGTGGCTCATCAGCCACTCATCGATACGATCGGAGAGTAGCAGCACCTCGATGCCTTTCTTGCGGAAGATCTCCAGGTGAGGGCTGTTCTTCGCGGCATTGAAGCTGTCGGCCACCACGTAGTAGATTTTCTTCTGACCTTCTTTCATGCGCTCGACGTACTCGGCCAGGGAGTGCTCCTGGGCAGACGTGTCGGTATGCGTGGAAGCAAAGCGCAGCAAACCGGCGATTTTCTCGCGGTTGGCGAAGTCTTCACCCGGCCCTTCTTTCAGCACGCTGCCAAAGGTGTTCCAGAACGTCTGGTACTGTTCGCTATCCTTGGAAAGCTTCTTGAGCATGTCCAGGGCACGCTTGGTCAAGGCGCCCTTGATCTTGTCGACCTTGGGATCCTGCTGCAGCAGCTCACGAGAGACGTTCAGCGACAGGTCGCGGGTGTCCAGCACGCCCTTGATGAAACGCAGGTAGAGCGGCAGGAACTGTTCGGCGTCATCCATGATGAATACCCGCTGAACGTACAGCTTGACGCCCCGGGAACCGTCACGGTCGAACATGTCGAACGGTGCACGGCCCGGCACGTAGAGCAGGCTGGTGTACTCCAGCTTGCCCTCGACCTTGTTGTGACTCCAGGTCAGCGGATCACTGAAGTCGTGGGCCACATGCTTGTAGAACGCCTTGTACTCGTCGTCTGACACGTCGCTCTTGGGACGTGCCCACAGCGCCGTGGCTTCGTTGACGGTTTCCCAGGTGGTGACTTCACTGCCTTCGATCTCGTTACCCTCGTCGTCACGAGCGGTCTCGGTCTTGGGCATGCGCACCGGCACTTCGATGTGATCGGAGTACTTGCGCACCAGGCTTTGCAGGCGGTAGTCGTCGGCAAACTCCTTGGCATCTTCTTTCAGGTGCAGGGTGATCTCGGTGCCGTGCACCTCGCGCTCGATATCGGCCACGGTGAACTCACCTTCGCCCCGCGAGCGCCACTCGACGCCTTCCGAAGTGGCGGTACCCGCCTTGCGAGTGCGTACGGCGACTTCGTCTGCCACAATGAAGCCAGAGTAGAAACCGACACCGAACTGACCGATCAGCTTGGCATCCTTCTGCTGTTCACCGGAAAGCTGCTTGAGAAACTCGGCGGTGCCTGAACGCGCGATGGTCCCCAGGTTGGCGATGACATCTTCGCGGTTCATGCCGATACCGTTGTCACGCAAGGTGATGGTATTGGCATCACGGTCGTGCTCGATTTCGATGCGCAGCTCGCTGTCACCTTCGTACAGGGCGTCGTTGTCCAGGGCTGCATAGCGCAGCTTGTCGCAGGCATCCGCTGCGTTGGAAATCAGCTCACGCAGGAATATCTCCCGGTTGGAATACAGGGAGTGGATCATCAGGTTCAGAAGTTGCTTGACTTCGGTTTGAAAGCCAAGAGTTTCTTCGTGGGTCGCCGTGGTCATGCGCTTAGCCCTCATCTATTTCGTGTGGCGTGTCGCCTCTGCCAGCCAGGCAGAGGCTTAGAACAGGATGAAGGCAATATGGGGATAAGTGATGGGATTTCAAGCGCTAGCCAACCAGCTGCGCCGATCAGGCAGCCGTCGACGCTGCCTCGTTCTCGGCCTTCCAGGCGCGATATTCGGCCAAGTGGCGATCCACACGGTTCAACAGCCAACCGACGATCAGCACATCGTCGACCAGGCCAATGATGACCAGGAAATCAGGGATGAGATCAAAGGGCATGACCAGATAGGCCAGTGCCATAGCCATGGTGCCGAAGGCGGCCCAAGGCACCGGCCTGAAACTGCCACGCAGTACGTCGCGGGTCATGGGCAGGAAAAGCGTGAGCGCACGGGCTACTCGTTTGATGGCCCAGGCCCGACCTTTCAAGCGACGAAACAACCACCCGCTAGATAATCGTGCCATCGTCAGGGAATCCTCTCAGGGTACAATGGTCAGAACGTCATTTGGCCAAATAGTTCATGATCGCGACGGCCACGCGACGGTGGCCATCACCTACTCGACCGTCATATCCGCCAGTTAAAGAGGGAGTGCCATGCAGGCAACGCCATTTCGTTCTACCCTTCGCACGCTGTGTGCCGCGGCACTGATCGGCCTGCCATCTGCGTCCTGGGCCGCCTCGGACGAGGCCATGCGCGATGCATTGAACGCCGCCCGCCAGCAGCAGTGGCAACAAATCGACCAGAGCGCCATCGACGGGCATATCCTCAGCGGCTATGTGGAGTATCACCGGCTACGCCAGCAGTTGCCCAACGTCTCTGTCAGCCAGGTACTGCAGTTCATTGAGCAGCACGGTGACTCCCCCCTGGGTGAGTGGCTGCGCGGCCAGGCCATTGCCAACTACGGCTATGCGGGCCGTTTCAGCGACCTGCTGGCCGTCGCCGATGGCGAACCCGCCGGTACGGCACGGCAGTGCTACTACTACACGGCGCTCCTCGACCGCGCCCCCGAACAGGCACGCACGGCGGGCCTGGCGCTGTGGCGCGTGGGCAGCTCACAGCCCGACGCCTGCAACGCCCTGTTCAGCCGCCTGCGCGCGGATGGCACCATCGATGCCACCGCCATCTGGGAGCGCAAGATGCTGGCTTGGCAAGCAGGCGAGCAGCGCCTGAGCACTTACCTGGGAGGGTTGCTCAGCGGCCAGTGGCAAACGGCCATCGATACGGCGGAGCGGGCCAACACAAGCCTCAACAGCCTGACCACGGCCCCCACTTGCCTGGGGCCTGAATGCGCCGCCACGGCAGCGTTCTATCAGGCGGCCATGCAGCGCTATACCCGCGAAGACACGCCCCGTGCCTTTGCCGCCTGGCAACAGATCGCCCCGCGCCTGACGCTGGCGCCCAGCGACCAGCAGGTCATCGAGGAGGAGCTGGCCTTCTACGCCCTGGTGCGCGACGTGCCCGGCACGCTGAGCTGGGTAGACAGCGTGCTGCCTTCCTTGCAGAGCGAACGGGTGCTGGAGCTTCGAGTGCGCCGCGCCCTGGCGGAGCGCCAATGGACCGACGTCATCCACTGGATTGCAGAGATGCCCGCCAGCCAGCAGGAGAGCAGCCGCTGGCAGTACTGGCTGGGACGCGCCAACGAACAGCTGGGTAATCAGGAAGCCGCTCAGGCACGCTACCAGCAGGCTGCCCAGGACCGCAGTTTCTATGGTTTTGCCGCCGCTGAGAAAATCGGCCAGCCGTACCGACTCAACCACGAGCGCCACCACTTCGACGAAGCCACCCGCGAGGATATCGCGCGACTGCCCGCCGTACAGCGCACGCAAGCGCTGCTGCGCATTGGTGAAGAGGGCCTGGCCAACAGCGAGTGGCTACATGCCGTTCGCGAAGCGTCGCCTTACCAGGCTCGCGCCCTCGCCGACTACGCTGCCCAGCAGCAGTGGCATGCCCGGCTGGTACAAACCACGATAGCCGGTGAGATGTGGGATGCCCTGGAGTGGCGCTTCCCACCCGCCTACCGGGACAGTTTTCTGCATTGGGGCCGCATGACCGGCGTAGACCCCTTCCTGCTGATGGCGATCACCCGTCGGGAGAGCGCCTACAACCCCGTGGCGCTGTCGCCGGCTGGCGCACGCGGCCTGATGCAGCTGATGCCCGGCACCGCCACGCAGGTCAGTCGCCAACTGGGACTCAGCGACCCCGGGCCTTACGGCGTACTCGACCCCGAACTGAACATTCGCCTGGGCAGCACCTACCTGCGTGACAAGCTCGACCGTTACCGTGGCAACCGCCTTGCCGCGACGGCAGCTTACAATGCCGGCCCTGGTCGCGTAGACCAGTGGCTGGGCAGTAACAGCATGGAGTCGTTCGACCTGTTCGTGGAGAGCATCCCCTTCCGCGAAACCCGCGATTACGTGCAGGCCGTGCTGAGCTATCGGGTCATCTTCGAGAGCCTGGCCAACGGCGGTAGCAGCGAAGGCGTCTCGCTTTTGAACGACAGCGAGCAGAGCGTTCGCTACGACCGCGCGCTGGTTCAACGCTAAGCCTGTCTCCGTTCCCCTCCCGCGCCCGGTCACACCGGGCGCTGCTGCAGCGCCAGCCGCAGCCCGAACATGACCAGCACCGCCCCCGTGGCCGCATTCAGGGTTTGTGCAAAGCGCGCGCTGGCCAGCCATTTGCTGGCGCCCCCGACCATCAATACCACGCTGATCTGCCAGACGTTGGCAATCACGAAGTGGATGCTTGCCAGCCACAGCGACTTCAGCAGGGCGGGGTCGGTGGGCGCGATGAACTGCGGCAGAAAGGCCATGTAAAACACCACGGTCTTGGGGTTCAGCACGTTCGACAACAACCCTTCCTTGATGGGCTGCCAGAGCGGGACAGGCGCAGCGTTCTGCATGACGCCTTTGACGGGCAGCGGCGTTCCTCTACGGGCGGCCATCAAACTGGAAACCCCCAGCCAGATCAGATAGGCCGCCCCGGCCAGCTTGAGCGCATTGAATGCCCAAGCCGATTGCAGAAGAATCAGCGAAATGCCCAGCGCCGACACCGTTGCGTGCACGAAGAGGCCGCAGCAGATGGCCACGCTGGTGGCAATACCGTCGCGCAGGCCACCGCGTGCCGTATTGCGGATCACCAGCAGGGTATCCACCCCAGGGCTGATAGAGAGCAGCGTAATGGCCACCAGAAACGGGATGAACTGCGCGTCGATCAAGGTAAAAGGCATGCGTATCAGGCTCGCAAAAGGCGTTGACGGGAAGGTTTTCGGGGCCACTGGACGACCCGGCTATTTGCTTCTAAAGTGAATTTGGCGGGCAAACACCGTGAATGCCCGTCTAATCATCAAGCACGTTAAGGATATGAATGATGGCAACTGGTACTGTCAAGTGGTTCAACGATACGAAAGGTTACGGCTTCATCTCTCCCGATGACGGTGGTGACGATCTCTTTGCCCACTTCTCCGAAATTCAGGCTGAAGGCTTCAAGACCTTGCAGGATGGCCAAAAGGTCAGCTTCGAAGTGACTCAGGGTAAGAAAGGCCTTCAGGCGTCCAACATTCGCCCGGTATAACCCAGGCCAATGTAGAAGGCCCGCTCCGGCGGGCCTTCTTTTATGCGCTGCCATGAAGCCAGCTTGATCAGAGGTAGTATCAGGGCGACGTGGTATCGTTGCCAGCGCCTGATGTCTCCAGCCGTTCCCGCTCCAGCTCTTCGAACTGCTCTTCCAGGCGGCGCTGGGCTTCTTCAAAACGGCGCTCGGTATCTTCGATCAGGGCATCCACGTCTGTCACTTCCAGACCATCGTCCAGCGGCGCTCCCTCCGTAATGGCGCTGTCCGTTTCCCAGTCGCTCGATGAGGTCTCGCTCTCCATGGGCTCCAGCTCGGGACGCTGCTGCTCCACCTCCTGAAACTGCTCTTCGAGCTGGCGCTGGGCCTCTTCGAAGCGGCGCTCGGTTTCGGCGATCATGTCGTCTACGTCAGAACGCGTGGTTTCCCCCGGCATGGCACTGGCTTCATCCAGAGCGTCGTCGGGATCTGCCCCCAGCGTCTCTTCACCGGCCTGCAGCTCGCTGGCTTCCGGCACGCCGGGTTCTTGCTCATCGCCCTCGCGCATCGCTTCGGCGGCTTCCAACTGCTCCGCGGCCTGACGCGCTTCAATATCGTCCTCGACCTCCTGCGGGTCCGGCACCTCGTCCTCCCCGTCGTCCTGCGCCGCCTCCGTGGTGGCAGCCCCCTCCTCCTCAGTCAGCGTGGCAGGGGTCTCTTCCGGGGAAACGTTGGCTTCTTCCTGGCTGTCGCCACAGGCACTGAGTAACAGCGCCATGCTGGCCAACACAGGCATCCAGAGTCGATTCACCATTGCGTATAGCTCCTTAAAACATCGTATTCAATGACTCAATTATGACAGGCTAGTGGCGTTCATTGGCCGACAACAGCGCACACCCTTCGGGTAGCAGCACCTTAAGCGCCAGCGGCACCACTTCGGCCGTAAAGCGCTCGTAGCGCTTTGCTTCGCCGTCCAGGGTCAGCGGCCAGGGGTCATCGTCCGGCTTGGTAGTCACGGTCAATTGGCTGGCCGTGAAATAGCGCACATAGCGGCCATCCGACGGAAAATGCTGCAGCTCGCCTAACAAGGCAGGCAGTTCCAGCACCGAACGGAAATCCTTGACCAGTAGGACATCCAGACGCCCATCGTCCAACCGGGCCCTGGGTGTCAGCACCTGACCGCCCCCTGATTGACGCCCGTTGCCCAGTGCCAGCAGCAGCAGCGAAGCGGCCTGTTCGCTGTCGGCCCAATGCAGCGTGCCGCGATAACTGCGGTGCCGCCACGCCTTGAGCGCGCCCATCAGTGAGTAGGCACCCCCACCCAGCATGCGCTTGAGGGTCTTGGGGGTCGAAGAGGTAATTTCGGCCCCAAAGCCACCGGTGGTCATGTTGACGTAGTAGCTGACCGACTGCTCGCCGTTGGCTTCCGCCGTCATGCGAATCACGTCGATGGGCGCCGCCGCGAGCGAGATAGCCGCTTGCAGCGCAGGCCCAGGCTCCAGGGGCAGCCCTACCGACGTGGCGAAATCATTGGCACTGCCCAGAGGAACGATGCCCAGCGGGGGGCGGTGATCATGGGGCAGGCGCATCAATCCATTGACCACCTCGTTGACCGTGCCATCACCGCCACAGGCCACCACGTGGGTCGCCCCCAAAGCCTCTGCGTCGGCCGCAAAGTCGGCGGCATCGCCCCCTTCCCAGGTGGCACGTACCGTGATGGCAACGCCTGCCTTGCGCTGGGCGGCTACCGCCTCGCGCAGCTCAGGGTCGCCCGCTGATTTTCCGTTGATGATCAGTAGATAGTGCTTGTTCGGATCTGTCACTGGCGCGTTTCCTTTCCCTGGTTAAACCGCAAGAACGATCTTAAGCCAATGCTTTTTCGACCACCTCGTAGACGTTCGCCGAAAGCGGCTCCTGGCGAATGCGCATCAGCTCCTGGCGCATCAGCTGCTGGCGAGCCTCGTCAAAGCGCTGCCAGCGGGTCAACGGCGTGATCAGCCGTGCAGCAATTTCCGGGTTGAGTCGATTCAACTCGATCACCACATCGGCCAGCAAAGCATAGCCCTGCCCGTCCAGGCGATGGAAGTTCACCCGGTTCTGAGCAAATGCCCCCACCAGCGCACGCACCTTGTTGGGGTTCTTGATCGAGAAGGCCGGGTGCTGCATCAAGTAGCGTACCCGCTCCAGCACATCCGCCTGAGGCCGGGTAACCTGGATGGTAAACCACTGGTCCATGACCAGCGGGTCGTGGGCCCACTTTTCGCCAAACGTTTTCAGCGCAGGCGCCGCCAGGTCGTCACGGTCGCTGTGCGCCAGCAGCGTCAGGGCGTGCCGCACATCGGTCATGTTGTGTCCCGCTGCAAACTGCGCTTCGCACAGCGCCACGGCTTCGTCATCCTCGATCGACATCAGATAGGAGAGCGCCACGTTTTTGAGGCTGCGCTGGGCAATTTGTTCAGCCGAAGGCGCATAGGCCGCATCACTGAGATTATCCTGGTAGACCGCCAGGAACTCCTCGCGCAGGGCCAGCGCCAACGACTGGCGAACGAATTCTCGCGCCGCATGGATGGCATCCACATCGACGATCGGCTGCAGCTCGGCAATGTAGGCCTCGGAGGGCAGCGTCAGCATCTCGGCCAGCACGGCCTTGTCCTGCATGGGGCCAGTCAACAGAGTTCTGAAAGCCTCCACCACGCGGCCGTCCATGACCTTTTCGACCCCGTTGCGATGAGCAGCGATCAGATCGTCCAGCGCCAGCATGGCCAGCCGCTGACCGGCATCCCAACGATTGAAGCCATCGCTGTCGTGGGTCAGCAAGAACGCCAGCTCTTCCCGTGAATAGGGGAAGTGCAGCTTCACCGGGGCCGAGAAATCGCGCAACAGCGAAGGTACTGGCGCTTCAGGAACGTCGGTGAACACAAACGTCTGCTCATCGTCGGTCAAGTGCACCACGGCATCCTTGCCCAACGACTCGCCATTCAGCGTCAGGGTCAGGTCGTGGCCAGACTTGGTACCTACCAACCCCATACGCACGGGGATGTGCAGCGGCTGCTTCACCGGCTGGCCGGGCGTCGCCGGGGTACGCTGGCGCAGCGTCAGGCGGTACACCGCATTGGCATAGTCGTATTCGCCGTTGGCGTCTATCTCGGGGGTGCCCGCCTGGGCGTACCAGCGCATGAACTGCTCCAGATCCAGCCCCGATACCTCGGCCATGCAGCCGACGAAGTCTTCGATGGTCACGGCCTGACCGTCGAAGCGCTCGAAGTAGCGGTCGGCACCGCGACGGAACGCCTCCCAGCCCAGCAGGTTGCGCAGCATCCGTACGATTTCAGCACCCTTTTCGTAAATGGTCAGGGTGTAGAAATTGGTGATTTCGATATAGTGGTCTGGGCGTACGGGGTGAGCCGTGGGGCCTGCATCTTCGGCAAACTGCGCCGTGCGGAAAAACGATACGTCCTGAATACGCTTGACCGGCGCCGAGTTGACGTCCGCCGAGAAGCACTGGTCCCGGAAGACCGTGAAGCCCTCTTTCAGCGACAGCTGAAACCAGTCCCGACAGGTGACCCGGTTGCCCGACCAGTTGTGGAAATATTCGTGGGCCACGATGCCTTCCACGTTCTGGAAAGCCGCATCGGTGGCGGTATCCGGGTGGGTCAACACGGCTGCCGAATTGAAGATGTTCAGCCCCTTGTTCTCCATGGCCCCCATGTTGAAATCGTTCACCGCCACGATCATGAACAGGTCCAGGTCATACTCACGCCCGTAGGTCTGCTCATCCCAGGCCATGGAGCGCTTCAGCGATGCCATGGCGTGATCGGTCTTGTTCAGGTTTTCCTGCTCTACCCAAAGCTGAAGGGTCACGCGACGACCGCTCAGGGTCGTGAAGTGATCCTCGACCTTGTGCAGATTGCCTGCCACCAGGGCAAACAGGTAGCAGGGTTTGGGATGCGGGTCTTCCCAGGTGACGAAGTGACGCCCGCCAGGCAGCTCGCCACGCTCGACGGGGTTGCCGTTGGCCAGCAGCACTGGCTCGCTTTCGGCATCGCCCACCACCGTGACTCTGTAAGTGGCCATGACGTCGGGGCGGTCAGGATAAAAGGTGATACGCCGAAACCCCTCAGCCTCGCACTGGGTACAGTACATGCCGTTGGATTGATAGAGCCCTTCCAGAGCGGTGTTGGTGCTGGGTGAAATCTCGACCTCACTCTCCAGCACGAACGCTTCGGGCACCTCACCAATGGTGAGCTGGGTATCGCTCAACTGGTAATCGCTCTCTGCCAGCGAGCGACCGTCGAGTTCAAGCGAGCGCAGGGTCAAATGCTCGCCATTGAGCACTAGCGGCGCCTGCGGCGCGGCCTGGGCATGGCGCTCAATGGTCAAACGTGCCTTGACACGGGTCGCGGTGGGGTCAAGATCAAACGTCAGCTCGGTATGGGTGACCTGATAGTCGGGCGGCTGGAAGTCGCTTAAATAGACCGGCTGCGGATCAGACATGATTCGTGACTCCTGTGGGCAATAAAGTGAACGCGCCGTGGCAGCCTTCGGCTGCACGACGCGGCTATGCGGTTGTGATCAGTCGCGGAAATTATCGAACTGAAGCGGCAGGT
Source organism: Halomonas sp. 141 (assembly GCF_002810305.1). Taxonomy (NCBI): domain Bacteria; kingdom Pseudomonadati; phylum Pseudomonadota; class Gammaproteobacteria; order Oceanospirillales; family Halomonadaceae; genus Halomonas; species Halomonas sp. 141. Next base: position 71,054 of record NZ_PINZ01000002.1, on the reverse strand, counting down.
CGGGCCCCTCTTCGCCGCGCAGCAGGGCCATTACGCTTTGCAGGTCGTCGCGCTTCTTGCCCGTCACGCGCACCTTTTCACCCTGAATCTGGGCCTGCACCTTGAGCTTGCTGGCCTTGATACGCTTGACGACGTCCTTGGCTTCGGCCTGGTCGAGCCCCTGCTTGAGCACCACCTCCTGGCGGGCTTTCACCCCGGAAAGCACCGGGTCCTTGACGTCCATGCAGCGCGCATCGATACCCCGTGCGATCAGCCGACTGCGCATCACATCGAGCATCTGCTTGAGCTGGAAGTCGACTTCGGCTTCCAGCTGTACCTTGTCGCCTTCCAGCGCAAAACTGGCATCCACGCCTTTAAAATCAAAGCGCGACTGCACTTCGCGGTTCGCCTGATCCACCGCATTGGCGGCTTCGTGTTGATCGAACTCTGACACAATATCAAAAGATGGCATGACCTGTTTCCTATCGAGACATAGCCTCCTATTCTAGAGCAGCAAGGCACTCAGCGGCCAATTCTGTTACCCGAAGTTTTTACTCAGCGTAAATTCGACAGGGCACGACACCCCATCACGAGGAGATTCGATGAGCGATCGCGAGACGCGCCACAAGGCGGCCATGGAAAAACTCAAGGCCCGTGTGGACGAGAAAGTCGCCAAGGCCACCGAGCAGCGTGGCCTGCTGCTGGTCAATACGGGCAACGGCAAAGGCAAGACCACGGCTGCCTGGGGCACCGTGACCCGGGCGCTGGGCTACGGCTATAAAGTCGGCGTCGTGCAGTTCATCAAGGGGCTATGGGAGTGTGGCGAGCGCAATCGCCTGGAAGAAGACCCGCACTTGAGCGTTGCCATCATGGCCACCGGCTTCACCTGGGATACCCAAAACCGCGAGGCCGACACCGCCGCCTGCCAGGCCGTATGGCAGCAGGCCGAGGCCATGATGAGCGACCCCGACACCTACCTGGTGGTGCTCGATGAAATCACCTACATGCTCAAGTTCGGCTATCTCGACATCGCCACGGTCAAACAGGCCTTGGCCAATCGACCGAGAGAGCAAACCGTCATCATCACGGGGCGCAACGCCCATCGCGAGCTTGTGGCCATGGCCGACACGGTGACGGAAATGCAGGAGGTGCGTCACGCCTTCAATAACGGCCTGCAGGCGCGGCGCGGCATCGACTTTTGAGTGCGCGCCAGGGCTGCAAACAAAACGGGGCGACGTCACCGTCGCCCCGTTTGGCTGGCATCGGCAGGTATTAGCTGTCGAAGGGATTGCGCAGCACAATGGTTTCCACGCGGTCAGGGCCGGTAGAGATGATATCGATGCTGGTGCCTACCTGCTCTTCCAGGTAGCTGATGTAGGCACGGGCGTTGGCGGGAAGATCTTCGACCTTCCTGGCGCCCAGGGTCGACTCTTTCCAACCCGGCAGGTCGTGATAGACCGGCTCGACGGCTTCGTAGCCCTCTGAGTCCACCGGATTGTCGAGCACTTCACCGTCCTTGCTGCGATAGCCGACACAGACGCGAATGTTCTCCAGGCCATCGAGCACGTCCAGCTTGGTCAAGCAGATACCCGAGACCGAGTTGATCTGCACGGCGTGGCGCAGGGCCACGGCGTCGAACCAGCCACAGCGACGCGGACGCCCGGTGGTAGCGCCGAACTCATGGCCGCGCTCGGCCAGGTGGCGGCCGTGGTCGTCGAACAGCTCGGTGGGGAACGGGCCAGAGCCTACACGCGTGGTGTACGCCTTGGTGATACCCAGCACGTAATCCAGGTACAGCGGACCCACGCCAGAACCGGTGGCGGTACCACCGGCCGTGGTGTTGGAGCTGGTCACGTAGGGGTAGGTACCGTGGTCGATATCCAGCAGCGAGCCTTGAGCACCTTCGAACAGAATGTTCTCACCGGCCTTGCGCAGGTCGTGGACCATGCTGACGGTATCGCTGACCATGGGGCGCAGCTCTTCGGCCATCTGCATGGCGCTGTCGAGCACTTCCTGGAAATCCACCGCCGGTTCGCCGTGGTAATTCACTAGGACGAAGTTGTGGTAATCGAGGACTTCGCCCAGCTTGGAGGCAAAACGCTCGCGATGCAGCATATCGCCCAGGCGCAGGCCACGACGGGCGACCTTGTCTTCATAAGCCGGGCCGATGCCACGACCGGTAGTGCCGATCTTGGCCACGCCGCGGGCCTTTTCACGCGCCTGATCCAGGCGCACGTGGTACGGCAGGATCAGCGGGCAGGCTGGCGACAGGCGCAGACGCTCACGCACCGGCACGCCCTTGGCTTCCAGCTCACGAATCTCCTTGATCAAGGCTTCCGGAGAGAGCACGACGCCATTGCCGATGACGCAGGTCTTGCCCGGACGCAGCACGCCGGACGGAATCAGGTGAAGAACGGTTTTCTCACCATCAATGACCAGCGTATGGCCAGCATTGTGGCCACCTTGAAAGCGAACCACGGCAGAAGCGGATTCGGTCAACAGATCGACGATCTTGCCTTTGCCTTCATCGCCCCACTGAGTCCCCAGGACTACGACATTCTTACCCATTATGCACTCGTCTCTTGTGTCAGGGCCGCTGTCTGCCAACGGCCGTCGATAAACTCAAGACGGCGGTCACAGTTGTGCTCCGCCGGCCCAGTACGCTGCCCAGGCAGCGCTTGAATAACGCGTTCACCCTGCTCGCGCAGTGCCACGATGGCAGCATTGAGCGACTCATCCTCCTGGGCTGGCGCCCACACCGCTTTGCGGTCAGGAGACGCTGGCGCCAGGGAGGCCAGCTGTTTCAGATCCATCGAAAAGCCCGTCGCCGGGCGGGCACGTCCAAAGGCACGCCCGGTATCATCATAGCGCCCTCCCTTGGCCAATGCGTAACCATAACCGGGAACATAGGCCGCAAACATCATGCCGGTGTGGTACTGATAGCCACGCAGCTCGGCCAGGTCGAAGTACAGGGCCACATCGAAACGCGCCAACACCCCTTTGTACAACGCTTCCAGCTGATCCAGCGCGGCATTGACCGGCGCCGGTGCGCCCGCAAACCGCTCACGCGCTTCGCTCAGCACGTCGGCATTGCCGTGCAGTTCGCCAAGCGCCACCAGCATATCCGCCAATACCGGATCCTTGACGCTGGCCGCCACTTGCTCGGCCAACTGCCCAGGCGATTTGAGCGCCAGCGCCTCGAACAGCGCCCGCTCCTGCTCTTCGCTGAGCGCAGCGGCTTCGACCAGGCTGCGATAAATACCGATATGCCCCAGCGCCAGGTGGATCTCACTGGCACCGGCGGCATGCAGGCTGGCAAGCGCCAAGTGAATGATTTCGCTGTCGGCTTCAAGCCCCGCATGGCCAAACAGCTCGACACCCACCTGCACGGGGCTGCGCCCCCCCTGGTGCTGGTCGGCCTTGGCACGCAGCACGTTGGTGCAATAGCACAGGCGTACCGGCCCCTGACGCTTCAGCGAGTGCGCATCCATTCGCGCTACCTGGGGCGTGACGTCTGCCGAGGCGCCCATCATGCGACCCGTCAGCTGGTCGGTCAGCTTGAAGGTTTGGAGGTCGAGGTCGGTACCGGTACCGGTCAGCAGCGAGTCGAGAAATTCTACCGGTGGCGGCATTACCTGGTCATAGCCCCAGGCGTGATAAAGATCGAGCAGCGCACGGCGCAGCTCTTCCATGCGGCTTGCCTGAGGCGGCAGCACCTCATCCATGCCGTCGGGCAGTAGCCAGCGGTCAGCGATGGTCATGTGAACAATCCTGCAAGACGATGAAGGCCCGGCCGACGGCACCAGGTGGGCATCTTGACCTGCCCGGCCTGATAACGCACGTAACATGGGGCCACAAAAAAACCGGGCGACGCCCGGTTGATAAAGTCTACCACGTTTGGAGCCCAGTTGAACCCCGCCGGGCGCATCGCCCAGCGGGAAACCAGCATCCTTCGCTTACTCGTCGCTGGCCGGCATGGCGCTGCGCAGGTAGCGGAAGAAGTCGCTGTCTGGCTCCAGTACCAGCAGGTTGCCGTCGCCGGAGAAGCTCTGGCGGTAGGCGTTCAGGCTACGCCAGAAGGCGAAGAATTCCTGATCCTGGCTGTAAGCCTGGGAGAAGATCGCGGCGGCTTCGGCATCCCCTTCACCACGCAGGGTCTCGGAACGCTCGTTGGCTTGCGCCAACAGAACCTGACGGCGGCGGTCGGCGTTGGCGCGAATACGCTCGGCCTCTTCCTGACCCTGGGCACGCCACTCGCGCGCTTCACGCTCACGCTCGGAGCGCATCCGCTCGAAGACGGCAGCGGATACGTCTTCCGGCAGGTCGATCCGCTTGATACGAATATCACGAATCGCCACGCCCAGTTCTTCACGCATCAGCTCGTCGAGTTCGCCGGTGGGCCCGGTCATCAGGTCATCACGGCGCTCGGCGATGATTTCCTGAAGATTGAGGCGACCAAACTCGTTACGCAGGCTTTCGTCGACTCGGGGCTGAATCAGGCGTACCGCCATCATCTCGTCACCCGCAGTGGCCTCGTAGTAACGGGTGGGGTTGACCACCTGCCACTTGACGTAGGAGTCGACGATGACCGCTTTCTGCTCGAGGGTCAGATAACGGCTGGTATCGGTATCGAGGGTCAGCAGACGCACGTCGAACTTGCGCACGGTCTGGGCAATCGGAATCTTGACGTGAAGCCCAGGCTGAATGTTCTCTTCGATGACTTCACCAAAGCGCAGCTTGACGGCACGCTCGGTCTCATCCACCACGTACAGGCTGTTGCTGGCCAGCCAGGCAACTGCGGCCAGGCCACCCACGATCAGCAGGGAACGGTTATTAATCATTTAGCGACCCTCCCTGCGAATGGACGAACTACTGGATGATGACGAAGCGCCACCCTGACTGGTACGCAGCGAATCGAGCACGCGCGGGTCGATGGCGTCACTGCTGTTACTGCTGCTGTCGCTGCTGCTGGAGCTGCTCGAACCGCTGCTGCTTCCACTGCGCATCTGATCCAGCGGCAGGTACATCAAGGGCGCATTGTCGCTGATATCCAGCAGCACCTTGGGCGTGTTCCCAAAGACTTCTTCGATGGCATCCAGGTACATACGCTCGCGCATCACTTCCGGTGAGTTCTGGTATTCGGTCAACAGCGCATTGAAGCGGTTGGCCTGACCCTGTGCTTCGGCAACGACCGATTCACGGTAACCCTGCCCCTGCTCTACCACGCGCTGAGCCTGACCTTGTGCAGCCGGGATGATCGCGTTGGCATAAGCCATACCTTCGTTGATGGTCCGCTGGCGATCTTCGCGGGCACGGATAACGTCATCGAAAGCATCGATCACTGGCGCGGGCGCCGAGGTGGACTCGATGTTGATGGTCTGCAGACGAATACCGGCACCATAGGCATCCAGATAGGTCTGCAGGCGGCTGGCCACCGAGCTACCGAGAATTTCACGACCCGAGGTCAGGATGTCGATCATGTCGGTGCCGCCCACCACGTGACGCAGAGCCGAGTCCAGCGCATTCTCGATGGAGAGTGCCGGATCGCGCACATTCAGTACGAAATCACGCGGATTGGCCACCTGATACTGGGCAGAGATTTCGACTTCGACGATGTTTTCATCGCGAGTCAGCATCGACTGGGTCTGTGCAACGGAGCGAACACGGGTGACGTTCACCATACGCACATCGTCGATCAGCGGCGGATTCCACTGCAGACCGGGACTAACGATGCCCTGGAACTCACCAAAACGCAGCACGACGCCACGCTCGGACTGATCGACCAGATAGAAACCGGACGCACCCCAAATGGCCAGCGCCACGATCAGCAGCAAGCCGGGCAGTGCGAACGAGTTGCGCGGCTTGCCGCCGCCCTTGTTGCCGCCGCTACCGCCACCGCTCTTCTTGCCGCCGCCCAGCATGCCGTTCAGCTTGTCTTGAAACTTCTTGAGCGCTTCATCAAGGTCGGGAGGCCCCTGGTTGTTACCACCGTTCCCACCATTGCCTCCGCCGTTGTTGCCGCCGTTATTACCACCACGGTCACCGCCGTTATTGTTGCCACGACGCCCCCCGCTGCTCCAGGGGTCGTGCTGGTTGCCACCACCGGGCTCATTCCAGGCCATACTTCGTCTCCACTAAGGTGTTCACCTGCACCGTACCTTGCGCTCTGGCAGGGCCGAGTGCTTTTGATATTATTGCTATATCAATCTTGTACCACACTTCCACAACACTGCACCATGGGCAGCAAGGGAGTCGGCACTTGAAGGGCTACCATTCGTCAGATTCGCGTAATGCTTCTGGTAAATAGGTATTGGCACGCTCACCCAGTTGAGCCATCAACTGGTTAAAGTCGCGCCTGGGCAAGCGCACATCCAACACGGAGCGCCCTTGCTCATCAAAACCCTCTTCGCGTACGGCGTTAAGCTCATGCAAGCCAGCGCGTAACTTACCCTGCTCTGGTGACAGTGTAAGCGAAAAACCGATCACGTCATTGGCCAGACGCTCTGACAGCGCTTCGTGCAGCAGTTCCAGACCCTGCCCCTGCTGAGCAGATAGCCATACCACGCTCGGCACGCCATGACCGTCGTACTCGATGCGCGGTGCGCTATCCAGCTTGTCGATCTTGTTCATGACCTTGAGCACCGGCACGCTGTCGGCACCAATTTCCTTGAGCACCTCGTCCACCTGCGCCACGTTCAATTCGCGGTCCGGGTCGGCAGCGTCGATGACGTGGACCAGCAACGTGGCTTCGGAAGCCTCTTGCAGGGTCGCCTGGAACGCCTCCACCAGCTTGTGCGGCAGGTGACGGATGAAGCCTACTGTATCGGCCAGCACAACGGGGCCGACATCTTCTATTTCCAACCGTCTGAGCGTCGGATCCAGCGTCGCGAACAGCTGATCGGCGGCATAGACTTCAGCACTGGTCAGCGCGTTGAATAGCGTCGACTTGCCAGCGTTGGTATACCCCACCAGCGACACGCTGTGGATCTCGGCTCTGGCCCGAGCGCGGCGATTCTGCTCGCGCTGGCTGCGCACCTTGTCCAGACGCTTGTGGATAGACTTGATGCGGGCACGCAGCAATCGCCGATCGGTCTCCAGCTGCGTTTCGCCGGGACCGCGCAGGCCAATGCCGCCTTTTTGCCGCTCAAGGTGGGTCCACCCACGTATCAGACGGGTAGACATGTATTCGAGCTGGGCAAGCTCGACTTGCAGCTTGCCCTCATGAGTTCGCGCCCGCTGCGCAAAAATATCGAGAATCAGACCGGTGCGATCCAAGACACGACACTTGAGTTCCTTCTCAAGGTTACGCTGCTGGGAAGGGCTTAAACTGTGGTTGAAGATCACCAGTTCCGCTTCATGGGCTGCGAGCATCGCCCGCAGCTCCTCCAGCTTCCCGCTCCCGATGAACGTTCGGGAATCGGGTCGCTGGCGGCTAGCTGTGAGCAACGTCGCGGGCTCTGCACCGGCAGAGCGCACAAGCTCCAAGAACTCACCCGGGTCTTCTCGTGCCTGCTCATCATAGAAATCTACGTGAACAAGGACTGCCGTTTCACCGGCTTCAGGGCGTTCAAAAAACAATCAATACCTCGTGGACTCTCTTGCCATCCAGCCGTCTCAGATGTCAGCGTCAGCCGCTGAGGGATCCTGTGCTGGCAGGCGCACATTGCGCGAGGGCACGACGGTGGAAATGGCGTGTTTATAAACCATCTGACTGACGGTATTGCGCAACAAGATGACAAACTGGTCAAACGATTCAATCTGGCCCTGCAGCTTAATGCCGTTTACCAGGAAAATAGAGACCGGAATGCGCTCCTTGCGCAAAATATTCAGGTACGGGTCTTGAAGGGACTGCCCTTTGGACATGTTGCTCTCCCTAAACTGTCGTTGGGGTTGGTTATCAAATGGCGCGCCCTACTGGTGCTGCGCCGCAATCTTGTTGCCCGAAAGGCCTAGAGTCGATTCGAGCGCCAAAGGCCACTCTAAAACACTCACTCTAAAACACTTGTCACGAAATCACTATCTTACGCTAAGCACCGCTTTCACGCACGAATTTCAGCAGCTTATCCAGCGTATCCGGCTGCTGCGTATCTATCCAGCGCAGCGCTGACCAGCTACGCAGCCACGTCAGCTGCCGCTTGGCCAGTTGACGCGTAGCGATCACTCCCCGGGACACCAGCTCGTCCCGGTCATACTCACCATCCAGATATTCCCATACTTGACGGTAGCCAACACTTTTCATCGAGGGCAAGCCCGCATGAATATCTTTACGCTTTTTGAGGGCGGCGACCTCATCAATCAAGCCCTCATCCAGCATGGCGTCAAATCGCTGGGCAATACGCCGGTGCAATACCGAGCGATCGAGCGGTGACAAGGCTATCGACAGCACCCGCCAGGGAAAGGTTTCCGCTTCCTGCTCAGCCCACAGTTCACTCATCGGCCTGCCACTGGCATGGAACACTTCCAGAGCACGCATCAGCCGCTGTGGGTCGTTGGGGTGAATGCGCGCCGCCGAGACCGGATCCACGCTGGCCAGTTCGCGATGCAGTGCTGCCAGCCCTTGCTCTGCCTGCATGGCCGCCAGCCGCTCACGAATGAGCGGGTCTGCGGCGGGCAGATTGGCTACCCCTTCCACCAGGCGTTTGAAGTAGAGCATGGTACCGCCCACCAACAGGGGGACTTTGCCTGCCGCGCTGATTTGCCGCATCTCACGCAGCGCATCTTCACGAAAATCAGCGGCGGAATAGGGGTCTGCCGGGTCCCGCAGGTCGATCAGCCGATGGGGGGCGCGGGCCAGCTCCGCAGCACTCGGTTTGGCGCTGCCGATATCCATGCCACGGTACACCATGGCCGAATCGACGCTGATCAGTTCGTGCCCCAGGGTTTCGTGCAGCGCAATGGCCGCATCGGTCTTGCCTGCCGCGGTAGGTCCCATCAAGAAAATCGCCAAAGGGCGCTGGTCAACCATCGGTCTGCCCTGCTTCACGGAATAGGTTCATAGGGGGTGTCTCAAGGCTACTGGCCACGCAAGAACAGACGATCGAGCGCCTTCATGTTCATTTGCGTCCAGGTGGGGCGACCATGGTTACACTGGTCGCTACGCTCGGTGCGCTCCATGTCGCGCAGCAGCGCATTCATTTCATCCAGAGTCAGGCGGCGATTGGCGCGCACGCTGCCATGGCAAGCCATGGTGGAGAGCAGCTCGTGAATGCGCGCCTCTACCTGATGAGTGCGGCCAAAGCGCGACAGCTCCTCCAGCATTTCGCGCACCAGTGCCTCGGGGTCTGCCTGGGCCAGCAGGGCTGGCAACTGGCGAACCAGCAGCGTTTCCGGCCCTGCCACGTCCAGCTCGATACCTAGCTGCGCAATGGCCTCGCGCTCGCTTTCGGCTGTCGCCACTTCGCTGCGGCTGGCGGCCAGCGACACCGGCACCAGCAGCGGCTGAGCATCGATCCCCTGCGCGGCAGACCACTGCTGCTTCATGCGCTCATAGACGATGCGCTCATGGGCCGCATGCATATCCACCAGCACCAGCCCCTGGGCGTTCTGAGCCAGAATATAAACACCATGCAGCTGACCCAGCGCGAACCCGAGCGGCGGCGCGGCCGTGGCATCCTCCTGGGGCATGACGGGCGGCGCCTCGCGCACCTGATGGGCTTCAGGCATCGTGGCCGTTGGCGGGCTGGGCTGAGGCGTCAGCAGCGTCTCTTCATGGTCGGGGTGAAGCGCCTGATAGCCCTGCATGAACCGCCGCACCCGCTCGGCTCCTGGGTGGCGGCCTTCACTCTCCGCCAACGCCATGCCCTGCTGCTGCCAGCGTGGCGCCGGGGCCGCAGGCGGCTCGGCATCAGGCGTAATCGACTCGGCTTGCGGGGCTTGGTCAACCTCGGGCTCGGCACCTTCACTGGGCCGCGACACCGCCAGGCAGTGATGCAGGCTGGAGTAGAGAAAATCGTGCACCATGCGCCCATCGCGAAAGCGCACTTCATGCTTGGTGGGGTGCACGTTGACGTCGACCACGTCCGGGTCCAGCTCCAGGTAGAGCACGAAGACCGGATGCCGACCGTTGTAGAGCACGTCTCGGTAGGCCTGACGCACCGCGTGGGCCACCAGCCGGTCGCGCACGACGCGCCCATTGACGAAGAAGTACTGCTGGTCCGCCTGGGAGCGCGAGTGCGTCGGCAGGCCCACCCAGCCACTGAGTCTTAGCCCACCGGCTTCCCGCTCGATGTAGCGGGCATGCTCGATGAAGTTCTTGCCCAGCAGCGAAGCGATGCGCCGCTCTCGCGCGGCGGCGGTATCCCCGGGCGGCAGTTGATGCACCACTTTCTGATTATGGCGCAGCACCCAGCCAATATCGTAACGCGACAAGGCCTGGCGGCGGAACGCCTCTTCCACATGGGCGAACTCGGTCTTCTCGGTGCGCAGAAACTTGCGTCTGGCCGGCGTGTTGAAGAACAAATCACGCACCGCCACGCTGGTACCACGCGGGTGCGGCGCAGGCGTCACTCTGGCCTCCATGCCACGCCCTTCCGCCACCACCCGCCACCCTTGGCGAGGATCGTCTTCAGCATTGGATACCAGCTCCAGCCGGGAGACCGAGCTGATGGAGGCCAGCGCCTCCCCACGAAACCCCAGCGAACTGACGCCTTCGAGATCTTCCAGGCTGGTGATCTTGCTGGTGGCATGACGCGCCAGGGCCAGCGGCAGGTCCTGCTCGCCGATACCGATGCCGTCGTCGCGAATCTTGATCAAGCGGGCGCCGCCCTGCTCGATATCCACCTCGATGCGCTGGCTGCCCGCATCGATGGCGTTTTCGATCAACTCCTTGGCCACCGACGAAGGCCGCTCGACTACTTCTCCGGCCGCAATCTGGTTCGCCAGACGGGGGTCCAGTACCTGTATCCGCCCAGCGGCAGAAGTCAATTCAGCCAACCTTCACCTCACCTGTTTTCGTTGCTTCGTTTCCATAGCACTGTTGCCTCGGCCTGCTCGTCATCCGTTTCAAGAGCTGGGGATGCGCAGCACCTGACCCACACGAATCACGTCGCCGTTCAGGTCATTGGCCTGCTTGAGCTGGTTCACCGGCACGCCATGGCGAATCGCGATAGCCGACAGGGTATCGCCAGACTGGATACGGTATTCGTTGCCCGTGGGGCGGCGCTGATTGTCGCGCTGCCAGGCCAGCAGACTGGCCGGTGGCGGGTTGCTCTGAAAATGCTCGCGCAGGCCGTTGAAAATCGCCCTCGACAGGCCTTGCTGATGCACCGGGTCGCGTAGCCGTCGCTCTTCGTCGGGATTGGAAATGAAGCCCACCTCGATCAACAGCGACGGAATGTCCGGCGACTTGAGCACCATGAAACCGGCCTGCTCCACGCGACTCTTGTGGAGGCGATTCACCCGACCCAACTGCTCCAGCACCTGCCCACCGATGGAGAGCGAGTCGTTGAGCGTGGCCGTCATGGTCAAGTCGAGCAGTACGCCACGCAGCACCTGGTCCTTGTCGCGCAGCGACAGACTGCCGTCGACACCGCCTATCAGGTCGGCGCGGTTTTCGCTGTCGGCCAGCCACTGAGCGGTTTCCGACGTGGCCCCCCGCTGAGAAAGCGCATACACCGAGCTGCCTTGCGGCCGAGGGCTGGTGAAAGCATCCGCATGGATGGAGACGAAGAAATCGGCTTTCTGCTCTCGGGCCAGCTGGGTGCGCTGGCGCAGGCCAAGATAGTAGTCACCGTCACGAATCAGTACCGCCTTGAAGCCTTCGGTTCGATTGACCTCTGCGGCCAGGCGGCGGGAAATCTCCAGCACCACGTCCTTTTCCCGAGTACCGGCAGGCCCGATGGCGCCGGGGTCTTCCCCCCCGTGCCCGGCATCGATGGCGATGATGATGTCGCGACGCGGGTGGGGCTGCGCAGGCTGCACCTCCACCGGCTGGGTGGGTGCTTCGGGCACCTCGGCCACCGCACTGGGCACATCCGCCTGCTGGGCCTGGGCGCTACGCTGCGCCATGATCTCCTGATCGCGGATCATCGCCTCGATGGGGTCGATGGGGTTTTCGACGGCGCTTTCACCGGGGTACTCCAGATCCACCACCAGCCGGTGACCGTACTGATCGTTGGGCGGCAAGGTGAAATGGCGTGGAGAGATATCACGGTTGAGTTCCAACACCACCCGCAGGCCGCCGCCATCGCGCGTGCCCGTACGCACCGAAGCGATAGCGCTACCCTCCAAGGGCAGCGTCGAGACGTCGGTATCGAGCTGGCTGTCGTCGAGGTCGATGACCAGCCGCGCCGGATTATCCAGGGTAAACACATTGGCCTGGGCAGCGGCACTCAAATCGAACACCAGCCGCGCATGATCGGGCGCCGCCCACAGGCGCATGCTCTCGACGGTCGCTGCCTGCAACGATGCACTACTCATCAAGAGCAGCGCGCACCCGGTGGCCAACCTGCCTGCCCAGGCAACCAATGACTGTCTCATGTCCATTGAACCACACCACACTCCTGTTGCTGTTCAGCCGCCAGCGTTTCGAGCTGAGCCAACGCCGCAACTCCATGCGGCGTCTCGGCACTTAATGTCAGCAGGCGACCGGGTGACGCCACCTGCAAGCGTATCCATAGATCGGGCGCGGGCAGCCAGCCAGCGCCCTGGCTGGGCCACTCCACCAGGCACAAGGCCTGGTCGGACAGCACCTCTCGCCCGCCGATGAACTCCAGCTCTTCCGGGTCGGCAAGGCGGTAAAGATCCAGGTGATAAATCCGCTGCTCGCCTAGCTCGTAGGGCTCTACCAGGGTATACGTGGGACTTTTGACCGCCCCCTGATAACCATAGGCACGCAAGATGCCTCGCGTCAGCGTCGTCTTGCCTGCCCCAAGTTCGCCTTCGAGATACACTCGCCCGCGACCTTCCAGCGCCTTGCCCAGCGCTTCTCCAAAGGCAACGTGGGCCATTTCGTCACTTGATTGCACCTGCATGTGGGCTGCCTTCACGGGTTGATAAACGCTCGTGCATAGGATGCCAGATCACTTGCCAACAGGCCACGCTCTCCGCTGGCTTTCGCGGCGGCATCACCCGCCAGGCCGTGTACCATGACGCCCAGCCAGGCGCTCCACTCCAGGCGGTCATGCTGGCCTGCCAGGGCTCCCAGCATGCCGCTCAGCACGTCACCCATGCCGCCGCTGGCCATGCCAGGATTCCCGTATGGGCATACCACCAGCCCACTGGGGCCGACGATCAGGCTGCCTGCGCCTTTCAAGATCACCACGCCGCCACGGGCACGCTGCAAGGCCCGCGCCGCCTCGGGGCGGTCCGCCTGTACCTCGGCCACCGTGCACCCCAGCAGTCGCGCGGCTTCCCCTGGATGCGGGGTCAGTATCCAGTCATCGCGGCGCACGTCAGGCCAGCGGCTGGCCAGCAGGTTCAGGGCATCGGCATCCACCACCAGCGGCGTCGCCCCCTGCAGTGCACTTTGCAACAGCGCCTGACCCCAGGCGCCCTGCCCCAGCCCCGGGCCAATCACCACCACGTCGGCGGTGTCGGGCAACCCGGCGGCCTCCGCCCCGCCGCGCACGGCTCGGGCCATGACTTCCGGGCAGCGTACCAGGCTGGCGGTAATGTGCTCCTCGGCCGTCGCCAGGCTGACCTTGCCCGCGCCTAGCCGCGCCGCGGCCTGGGCGGCCAGCAAGGCGGCTCCACCAAAGCCGGGCGCGCCGCCCATGACCAGCACATGCCCCAGGTTGCCCTTGTGGCTGATCCGCGAACGCGGTGCAAAGGCGTCGGCCAGCAGCGCTTCATCCAGCCGCCAGGCCGTGGGCGGAATATCGAAAAAGGCCTGAGCCTTCACGCCCAGCGGGCGAAAATCGATCTCGCCGGTATAGGCTGGCGCGTCGCCGGTATGCAGCCCGACTTTGTCGCCAATGAAGGTAACGGTGCCATCCGCCACCACCGCACTGCCCAGCACGGCCCCGCTATCCGCCGACAGACCCGAGGGAATGTCCAGCGCCAGCACCGGCTGGTGCGCACCATTGATGGCCTCGATGGCCTGGCGGATGTTGCCCTGGGGCTCACCGGCAAGCCCGGTACCCAGCAGGGCATCGACGATCACTTCCCCCACCAGCGTCGTGGCGGGCTGCCACTCGTCGAATCCCACCCCGGCGGCCGATGCCAGCTCCGCCGCCCTGGCCACGTCCCCCGTGAGCGCTTCCAGGGGTTTGGTCGAAAGCCGCTGAACCTTGAGCCCTGCCTGCATGGCCAGGGCCGCCAGCACGTGGCCATCGCCCCCGTTGTTGCCGCTTCCACACAGCACCGTGACGCTGCGGGCCTGGGGCCAACGCGAGCGAAAGCTGTGCCAGGCGCTGGAGGCCGCACGCTGCATCAGCGCGAAGCTGTCGATGCCACTGGCAATGGTGCGTCGATCCAGCTCACGCACCTGGGCTGCCTTGTACAAAGGGCGTAACGATGAGGTACTCAGTGTGGACACGGTCTCTCCTTAGCGGCTGCCATGGGCCGAGGCACCGCCGTATTCATTGACACGGCAGCACCGTGGATATCGTATGAAAGCGTAATGGGTTAGCATAGCGCGCCTGTCGCGCCAACGTTGATCAACCATGCCACCTTCCTCTGATTTTTCACTCTCTGCCGAGCAACTCCAGCAACTCGCCGAGCGGATCAAGCGCTGGGGGCGCGAGCTGGGCTTTCAGCAGATCGGCATCACCGATACCGATCTTGCCGTCCACGAGCGCCATCTCGAGCGCTGGCTGGAACAGGGCTACCACGGCGACATGGGCTTCATGGCCAAGCATGGCACCAAGCGCACCCGCCCGGCCGAGCTGGAACCCGGCACACAGCGGGTGATCAGCGTGCGCATGGACTACCTGCCCGCCGACGTTGCCACCACCAAAGTACTGGGGCAGCCCCAGCGTGCCTATGTATCGCGCTATGCGCTGGGGCGCGACTATCACAAACTGATGCGCAAACGGCTGGCCCAGCTGGCGCGGCAGATCGAGCAAGAGGTGGGCGCCTTTGGCTTTCGCGCTTTCGTCGACTCGGCCCCGGTCATGGAGCGTGCCCTGGCCCAGAAGGCAGGGCTTGGCTGGTTCGGCAAGAACGCCATGCTGCTCAACCCCCAGGCTGGCTCGCTGTTCTTTCTCGGCGAGCTGTATACCGACCTGCCCCTGCCCGTGGACCCGCCCTTCGAGCGAGAGCACTGCGGCAGCTGCAGCGCCTGCCGCACGGCCTGCCCCACCGGCGCCATCGTCGATGACAAGGTGGTCGATTCGCGCAAATGCGTCTCCTACCTGACCATCGAACTGCACGGCGCGATCCCCGTGGAGTACCGTCGGGCCATGGGCAACCGTGTCTATGGGTGCGATGACTGCCAGCTGGTCTGCCCGTTTACCCGCTTCACACGCCCGACCCAGGAGCAGGATTTTGCCCCGCGCCACGATCTCGACCGCGCCTCGCTCGTCACCCTGTTCGGCTGGAGCGAGGCGGAGTTTCTCGACAAGACCGCCGGGAGCCCGATACGCCGCATCGGCTACGAGCGCTGGCTACGCAACCTGGCGGTGGGCCTGGGCAATGCGCCCTGGAGCCGTGATGTCGAAGCCGCCCTGTGGGCACGCCGCGCCTACCCCAGCGTGCTGGTCCGCGAGCACGTGGTCTGGGCACTGGCAGAGCAGCACCAGAAGCGTGCAGCGCGCATCGCGACGCAAGGCTGAAAAACGTCAGCGCGGATCAATGCTGCTGTCGCTGCCGGGCGCCACGCGCAGGAAGGTGCTGCGATAGTGGGCAAGCTCGGCTATCGACTCCTTGATGTCGTCCATCGCCAAATGCACGTTGCGCTTCTTGAACCCTTCCAGCGCACTCGGGTTCCAGCGCTTGGCCAGTTCCTTGACGCTGGACACATCCAGGTTGCGGTAGTGGAAGAAGCTCCACAGGGCGGGCATCTCGCGCTCCAGAAAGCGGCGATCCTGATGGATGCTGTTGCCACACATGGGCGATGAGCCGGGTACCACGTAGCGGCTCAAAAACGCCAGCGTCTGCTGCTCGGCCTCTTCGGTACTCACCTGGCTGGCCTTGACCCGCGCCACGAGCCCCGACTCACCGTGGGTTTTCTGGTTCCACTCATCCATGGCGGCCAGCAGGCTGTCCGGCTGCTTGACGGCAATCACCGGCCCTTCGGCCACCACGTTGAGATGCGCATCGGTGATCAGCGTGGCCACTTCGATGATGCGCTCCTTGTCCGGCTCCAGGCCGGTCATCTCCAGGTCGATCCATACCAGCAGGTCGCTGCGCGGGGTGACGGCTTGCTCACTCATTCGTCTCATTCCTTGGCCAAAATCGCTCCAACACGAGCGATGTGCATAAAAGTGTCGCTTATATTGCCTTGCACCGCACCCCATAGGGGACAGTGGGTGGCTCAGGTGGTTACAATGCCTGCTATTGTAACGATCATCGGGTGGTCATGAGCAAACGTAAATTAAGCCGTCAGCAGCAGTGGCGCGTCGAAAAAATTCAGGCCGAGCGCGCTCAGCGGGCGGAAAAACGCGACGCGCGGGATGCCGAAAAGCTCTCCGCCGGGGAGTATGGTCCCGAACAGCCAGGCCGCGTGATGGCCCACTTCGGCCGTACCCTGGAAGTTCGCGATGCCGACGGCACCCCGGTACGCTGCCATCTGCGCGCCAACCTGGAAGGGCTGGTGACCGGCGACCGGGTGATCTGGCGAGCGGGTCAGGATGGCTCTGGCGTCGTGGTGGCCCGGGAGGAGCGCGACACGATCCTCAAACGCCCGGATGCCAGAGGGCAGCTCAAGCCGGTGGCCGCCAACATCGACCAACTGCTGATCGTCTTTGCGGTGGAGCCTGCGCCGCACCCCAACCTGATCGACCGCTACCTGGTCGCCGCCGAGGCCACCGGCATCACGCCCGTACTGGTGCTCAACAAGACCGACCTGCTGCCGGAAGGCGGTGGCGAACTCGGCCAACTGCTGGAGCGTTACCGCCAACTGGGCTATCGGGTGGTGCGTACCACCACGGCCAACCCTGACGGCCTGAACGCCCTGCGTCAGCAGTTGGAGGGCCGTACCTCGGTGTTCGTCGGCCAGAGCGGGGTAGGCAAATCCTCGCTGATCGATCTGCTGCTGCCGGACGAGACCCTGCGCATCGGCGCCCTCTCGGAAGATTCGCGCAAGGGCACTCATACCACCACCACCGCCAGGCTTTACGCCATGCGCAGCGACGAAGTGCACGACGGCGAGCTGATCGACTCCCCCGGCATCCGCGAATTCGGACTGGTGCACCTCGATGAACAGGAAGTGACCAACGGCTTCATCGAGTTTCACCCCCACCTGGGCCAATGCCGCTTCAGGGATTGCCGCCATCGCAATGAACCCGGCTGTGCTTTACTGAATGCCGTCGAGGCGGGCAAGATTCACCCAGAGCGCTTTACCAGCTACCGACGCATACTGGATAGCCTGAACACCCAGGCCTGACGGCTGACGCCGATGGCTCAGATTACTTTCATTGCAGGGACAGGGAGCCGACCATGACCAACAGCCACTCTTCCGAAACCAACGTGCTGCCACTGATCGTCGAACCAGAACAGCTCGTCGAGCATCTGGGCGACCCTCAGCTCTTGATCGTCGATGTGCCACTGAATGGCGACAGCTACCGGCAGGGGCACGTGCCCGGCGCCATTTACCTCGACTACCGCTATCTGATGCGCGGCGAGGGCCCGGTCCCCAACGACGTGCCCTCCGTAGCGTTTCTCTCGCAGCTGTTCAGCGCCATGGGCCTGACCCGTGATACCCACGTGGTGGCCTACGATGACGAGGGTGGCGGCTGGGCCGCTCGCCTGCTGTGGACGCTGGAGCTGATTGGCCATGCCCGCTACTCCTACCTGAATGGCGGCATTCATGCGTGGCGCGACGCGGGCCTCGAAGAGAGCACCGACCCCACGGCCCCCACGCCCAGTGACTATCAGGCCGACATTCTCAATCCTCAGGCCGCCATCAGCCGCGACGAGATTCTCGACAAGCTGAACGACAAGCAGTTCGCCATCTGGGATGCCCGTTCGAAGGCCGAGTACGACGGTGAGCGTGGCAACAACAAGCACCTGGGCCACATCCCCGGCGCGGTGAACATGGATTGGGTAGATGCCATGGATCGCCAACGCGCGCTGCGCATTCGCGACTACGCCGAACTGATCACCGAACTGGGCGCGCTGGGCCTGACACCGGACATGGAGATCGCCACCCACTGCCAAAGCCACCACCGCAGCAGCTTTACCTGGCTGGTGGGCAAGGCCCTGGGCTTCAACATTCGTGGCTACGCGGGCTCCTGGGGCGAATGGGGCAATCGCGACGATACCCCCATCGAACGCTGATGCCTGCCATGCGCCAACGACACTCAACCGACATCGAGACAAAGACACCACTGTGACCGTTTCTCAAAAAGCCTTTTCGCTACTGCAGTACCCACTGCCCCATCACGCGCTTTCCCGGCTGACGGGCAAGGTCGCCGCGTGCGATCAACCACGGGTCAAGAACGCCGTCATCAAGGCGTTCATCAAACGCTTCGACGTGGACATGAGCCAAGCACTGGAACCGGACCCTACCGCCTACGCCACGTTCAACGACTTCTTCACTCGGGCACTGAAGCCCGATGCCCGCCCCCTGGGCGACGGCATCCTCAGCCCGGCCGACGGCACCCTTTCGCAGTTTGGCCGCCTGTGCGCAGGCGACATCGTGCAAGCCAAGGGGCATCGCTATTCGGTGCATACATTGCTGGGGGGGGACGATGCGCTGGCCCAGGAGTTCATGGCAGGCAGCTTTGCCACCGTCTACCTCTCCCCTCGGGATTACCATCGCGTGCACATGCCGGTGACCGGTGCGCTACGCGAAATGATCTACGTGCCGGGGCGGCTGTTCTCCGTCAATCAGGCCACCGCCAACTACGTGCCCGGCCTGTTTGCGCGCAATGAGCGTCTGGTCTGTATCTTCGATACCGAGCACGGCCCCATGGCCATGGTGCTGGTGGGTGCCATGATCGTGGCCGCCATCGAGACCGTCTGGGCAGGCCAGGTGACCCCGCTGGCGGGCACGCCCCAGCGGATGGTCTTCGGCCAGCCCATCGTGATCGAAAAAGGCGCCGAGATGGGCCGCTTCAAGCTGGGCTCCACGGTGGTCACCTGCTTCGCCAAGCCGATCACCTTTGCCGAGCATGAGCTGGGCGCCAAGGTGGCCATGGGCCAATCCCTGGCAACGCCGCAGGCGTCATAGCCAACGCCCGGCACGGCCAACCTCAACAGGCAGGGGTAGCAAACGCCAGTACTTCCTCCAGCTTCCCCTTACCCAAGGCCTGCTGTATCAACCGGTCGATGCCCAGCGCGACACCGGAGGCAGCAGGCATTCCATGGGCCAGCGCGGCCAGCAGCCGCTCGTCCACGTCCACTTCGCTCAGCCCCAACCGACGACGCTCCTCGTTATCGCGGGCAAACCGCTGGCGCTGCTCGTCGGCATCGGTCAGCTCATGGTAGCCGTTCGCCAGCTCAACCCCGTTCAGATAGAGCTCGAACCGCGACGCCACCCACTCCCCATCGCTATCCTGATGGCGCTGCGCGAGTGCCGCCTGACTGGCCGGATAATCCACCACCACGCTCAGCTCCTGCTGGCCCAGGCGCGGCTCGATGACCATGCCCATGAGCAGATCGAGGCACGTATCACGCCCCTCCTCGGCCAGCGCCTTGGCGGGCATGCTGCCCCGCTCGGCCGCTACCAGACGCAAGGTGTCCAGCGAGGTGGTGAAAGGGTCCACTTCCAGATGCGTATGAAACAGCTCACGGTAGCGGTAGTGCACCACCGGCCCAGGGGCATTGGGCATCACATGGGCGACCAGCGCCGTGGTCTCTTCGATCAGCTGGGCGAGCGAATAGCCCGGCTGATACCACTCCAGCATGGTGAATTCGATATTGTGCCGCGACCCCACCTCTCCATCACGAAAGCTGCGAGCCAGCTGAAAGATCGGCCCACTTCCCGCCGCCAAAAGCCGCTTCATGTGAAATTCCGGCGAGGTTTGTAGCCACAACTTGCGCTGGCCCTTGTCGGTGCGTGCCCGCGTCGCCAGCGACACGAGGTTGACATCGGTACTGCCCCCTTGCCCGAGGACGGGGGTCTCTACTTCCATGACATCGCGTGATACGAAAAAATGGCGCACTGCCGCAAGCAGGCGCGCACGCTCACGTAGCGTCTCCATGGATGCTGTTGGCTGCCAACTGGCCGTCATTCCCTTCTCCCTGACAACATAAAGCCACGCAGAGTGCGTGGCTTTGCTTACCGCTTGCAAGTGACGCCGATCAAGCGCGTGATACGTATTCACCGGAGCGGGTATCGATCTTCAACACTTCGCCCTGGTTGATGAACAGCGGTACGCGTACCACGGCACCCGAGGAAAGCGTAGCAGGCTTTGAGCCGCCCTGAGCAGTATCGCCTTTCAGGCCGGGGTCGGTTTCGACGACTTCCAGCTCGATGAAGTTGGGCGGCGTGACCGAGATCGCCTTGTCGTTCCACAGCGTCAGAGTGTAGGGCACCTGCTCCTTGAGCCACTTTTCGGTCTCGCCCAGTGCTTTTTTCTCTACCGCGTACTGCTCGAAAGAGCCGTCGGTCTTCATGAAGTGCCACATGTCACCGTCGGTGTAGAGGTACTCCATCTCCAGATCCATGACGTCAGCGCCTTCCAGCGAGTCACCAGACTTGAACGTGCGCTCACCGACACGGCCAGTCATCAGGTTGCGCAGCTTGACGCGGTTGAACGCTTGACCCTTGCCAGGCTTGACCAGCTCGTTCTCGACGATCGAACAAGGATCGCCATCGAGCATTACTTTCAAACCCGCTTTGAATTCATTGGTAGAATAGTTCGCCATACTGCCTCTCAATGGTTCTATGGTGTGTTTCAGTCGGTGACGCGCGCAGCCCTGCTCCGCCGTCGTTAACCTTGTAGCCAAGTGCGCGCATGATAACCCGAAGGAGGGCTTTTTGCAGGAGAACATCATCATTGCCGGTCACTCGATATCCGACGAGGCGCCCGCCTCCTGGCAACGGCAACTATCCCGCGCCATTCGCGACCCGCAAACCCTCTGCCAGCACCTTGGCCTGGACGCCCAGTGGCAGCAAGAAGCCCAGGCGGGGCATCGCCTGTTCGATATCTGCGTGCCCGAGGCGTACCTGTCACGCATCGCGCCCAACGACCCTAGCGACCCACTACTGCGCCAGGTCCTGCCGCTGGCCGAAGAAGCCCTGTCGCCGCCTGGCTATGTCACCGACCCACTGGAAGAAGCCGAGCACCGCCCGGCCAAAGGCCTGATCCATAAATACACCAACCGCGTGCTGTTGATCGCCAGCCCGGCCTGCGCCATCAACTGCCGCTACTGCTTTCGCCGCCACTTTCCCTACCAGGAGCACGCGCCTTCGCGAGCCCAGTGGCAGGAAGCCCTTGGCTATATCCGCCAGGACAGCGCCATTCGGGAAGTGATTCTCTCCGGCGGCGACCCGCTGGCCGCCAACGACAGGCAATTGAGCTGGCTGGTCGCGCAGCTGGAAGAGATTCCCCACCTGCAGCGACTGCGGCTGCATACGCGCCTGCCGGTGGTCATCCCGGACCGGGTGGATGACCACCTGCTGGGCTGGCTTGGCAACACCCGGCTGCAAAAGGTAATGGTGCTGCACATCAACCACGCCAACGAGATCGACCAGGCCGTGGTCGCAGCCTGCGCGCGCCTCAAACAGGCGGGCGTCACGCTGCTCAATCAGAGCGTCCTGCTGCGCGACATCAACGATGACGTCACGACCCTGGCCACGCTCTCCGAACGACTGTTCGAGGCGGGGATACTGCCCTATTACCTGCACGCCTTCGACCCCGTACAAGGCGCAGCCCACTACGACGTCACCGACGAACGCGCCAAAGCGCTGGTCCAGCAGTTGCTCGAACACCTGCCCGGCTTCCTGATGCCCAGGCTGGTGCGAGAAGTACCGGGCAGGATGAGCAAGACGCCGCTGTAAGCGCTGACAACCGATACAGCGTGGTGC
The DNA here is from genome assembly GCF_002810305.1 of Halomonas sp. 141. Lineage (NCBI taxonomy): Bacteria > Pseudomonadati > Pseudomonadota > Gammaproteobacteria > Oceanospirillales > Halomonadaceae > Halomonas > Halomonas sp. 141. The sequence continues at coordinate 49,000 of NZ_PINZ01000002.1, read as the reverse complement.
AAGCCCAATGATAACGCACCAAAAAAATGCGCAGACAAAAGCGACGCTGCATGCCTTGTTCGTCAGAAACGTCGCCAAACGCATGATTCACCGTCATTTTTAAGCAAGCGGCCAATATTTTGCTGTGTTCATGATGTTACACACGGGGTATTGGCCGCTATCGCAGCCGCACAATCGAGTTTCCAATAGATCGCTAGGGTTCCGACACCATCAACGAAACGCCCCTGATGGCTGTGGCTGGTCCGAGAGCGATCGACCTTGCAAGCGCAAGGTTACACGGCGGGATAAAAGCCCGGGAGGATAAGGCACAGTGATGCGCCGATGCCCCCTGAGTTTTTACTTAGCCGCTGGAGGCTCTCATGACCCGTTCCATCCGCACCCCTGGTAAATATCTGCTGGCCCCGCTCTCTGCCGCCCTGCTTGCCACCTCGCTGGCCCCCTCTTTCGTACATGCCCAGGAGCGTGATCAATTCAGCGTCTGCTGGTCCATTTATGCAGGCTGGATGCCCTGGGCCTATGCCGATGTCGAAGGCATCGTCGACAAATGGGCCGAGCAGCACGACATCGCTATCGACGTGATACAGGTCAATGACTACGTCGAGTCCATCAACCAGTTCACCTCGGGCAACGTCGATGGCTGCGCCATGACCAACATGGACGCTCTGACCATTCCTGCCGCCAGCGGCGTCGACTCCACCGCGCTGATCATCAACGACTACTCCAATGGCAATGACGGCATCGTGCTCAAAGGGGGCGGTGAGCTGGCGGATATCGAAGGCCGCCGGGTCAATCTGGTGCAGTTCAGCGTGTCTCACTACTTTCTGGCACGCGCCCTGGAGAGCGTTGGGCTGACCGAGCGCGACATCGAAACGGTCAATACCTCCGACGCCGATATCGTCGGCCTGTTTTCCAGCAGCAGTACCGAAGCCGTAGCCGCCTGGAATCCGCAGCTCAGCACCATCGCCGAGATGCCGGACAGCCAGGTGGTGTACACCTCGGCGGAAATCCCCGGTGAAATTCTTGACATGATGGTAGTGAACACCCAAACCCTGGCCGACTACCCCGCCCTGGGACACGCCCTGGTGGGCGCCTGGTACGAGGTCATGGCGCTTGTCGAGGCCAATGACGAGCACGCGCTGACGATCATGGCCGATGCCGCCGGCACCGATCTGGAGGGTTACCGTGCCCAGCTAGAGGCAACCTACCTGTATACCGACCCCGCCGAAGCCGTGGCGCTGATGGAAAGCCCCGAGCTGTTGGACACCATGGAGCGAGTGGCCGACTTCAGCTTTACCCACGGGCTGTTGGGCGACATGGCACCCAGCGCGGGCGTGGTGGGCATCGAAACGCCCAGCGGTATCTTCGGTGACGAGAGTAACGTGCAGCTGCGCTTCGATCCTTCCTTTACTCAGGCGTACCTCGACGCACAGTAACGAGGCCACGGTATTCGCCCCATGAAGCGGCGGCTCGCCGCTTCTGCCCCTTACTTACCTGGTGGACCCTGCCATGAAGCGCTTGATTAACCTGTCGCCCTCGCGCGGCGGCCGCTGGCTGCTGGGACTGGTGCCGTTTCTGGTACTGGGCATGCTCTACCTGAGCGCCTCCAGTGCTCGCCTGGCTGACAACCCCAACGACCGCCTGCTGCCTTCCCCTGGCAGCATGGCGCAGACCTTTCACCACCTGGCCACGGCCGAGAACGTGCGCACCGGCCAGATCGTATTGTGGACCGACACTTTCGCCAGCCTCGAAAGGCTGCTGATCGGTGTCGGTATCAGCGCGCTGATCGGCCTGGTGGTGGGCATCTTGAGTGGCGGCATTCCGCTGCTGCGCGCCAAGCTCTCGCCGCTGATCACGGTAACGTCGCTGATACCGCCCATGGCCATTCTGCCGATCCTGTTCATCGCCTTTGGCACCGGGGAAGCGGCCAAGATCGCGTTGATCGTGATGGGCGTGACGCCCTTTCTGATTCGAGACCTGCAGGGCCACGCCCTGCGCCTGCCAGACGAACAGTTGATCAAGGCCCAGACCCTGGGCGCCAGCTCCTGGCAAGTGCTGCTGAGAGTGCTGCTGCCTCAATTGACGCCTCGGCTGCTCAATGCCACACGGCTGGCGCTGGGCAGCGCCTGGCTGTTCCTGATTGCAGCAGAAGCGATTGCCGCCCAGGAGGGCCTTGGCTATCGCATCTTTCTGGTGCGCCGCTACCTCTCCATGGACGTGATTCTGCCCTACGTGGCTTGGATCACCCTGCTGGCCTTTGTGCTGGATCAACTGCTGGCCTGGGTATCACGGCTGGCCTTCCCCTGGTATCACGCCGATGAAGGAGACAAATCATGAGCCTGCTCTCCGCCCACCGGTTGGAAAAGCATTATGGCCAGCACGTGGTGCTGGAAAACCTCAACTTCTCCGTCGAGGAAGGCGAGTTCGTGACGCTGGTGGGCGCTTCAGGTTGTGGCAAGACCACCTTCCTGAAAATGCTGCTGGGCACCGAAAAGCGCTCCAAAGGCAGCCTGCTGCTGGATGGCCAGCCCATTCCTGACGAACCCGGCCCTGACCGAGGCGTCGTGTTTCAAAAGTACTCGGTCTTCCCCCACCTGACCGTCCTGGCCAACGTCATGATCGCCGAAGAGCTGCGGACTGCCCCGCTGCTGGGCAAGCGCTTTGGTGCATCCCGGCGGCGCGCCATCGAAGTGGCCACGGCGCGCATCGAGGAGGTGGGCCTGGGCCATGCGCTGCACAAGTACCCCCACGAGCTCTCCGGCGGCATGCAGCAACGCCTCGCCATTGCCCAGGCGCTGATGATGAAACCTCGGCTACTGCTGCTGGACGAGCCGTTCGGCGCGCTCGACCCCGGCATTCGCCAGGACATGCACGCGCTGATCACGCGGCTTTGGCAAGAACAGTCGCTGACCATTTTCATGATCACCCACGACCTCACGGAAGCCTTCGCCCTCGGCACGCGGCTGTGGGTCTTCGACAAGACTCGCCACGACCCCCAGGCCCCCGAGGCCTATGGCGCCACCATCACCTACGACCTGCCCATCGGCAAACAGGCCAACCGCGCACACTCCGCCCAGGCACTGAGTGACACGCTGGCGGAACGCGGTCTGACCACCCACGTACAGGAGACGCTGTCATGACAACCCACGCGGACTACGCCACGCACCTGCCCGGCGGCCATCACTGGTCCCTGCGCCTGCGCCGCGGCACCACGCTGACCCTGTCAGCCCAGCAGGCCAACAGCAACGTAGGGCTGCTCTGCTACAACCCGGAAAACCTGCTGGAGCGCCTCAACCTGCCGGATACCCTGAAGTGCCAGCACACTTTCAAACTCACCCAGGGCCACTGCCTCTATTCCGACATGGGCCGCATCTTTGCGTCGATCACCCACGACACCCTGGGTTGGCACGATAGCGTGGGCGGCAACCTGATGCCCCACCACCTTCTGGCCAAGGGCTGGCAGCCGGTGAGCTACCAGCAGGCCCATAATGACTGGACCCGCACCGGCCACGATGCCTTTCTCGTCGAGCTGGCGAAATACGGCCTGGGCCGACGCGATCTGGCGGCCAACCTCAACCTGTTTTCACGAGTCGAGAGCGATGACGCAGGCAAGCTGCGCTATGTCGACAACCACTGCCAGCCGGGCAGCCGCGTCACGCTGCGTTTCGAGATGGATACGCTGGTGTTGCTGCACACCTGCCCGCACCCCCTCGACCCCAGTTCGCACTACCCCCGTCGCGGCGTCGATATCGCGCTAGGCACGGCGGAGCCTCCCACCGAGGAAGACCCCTGCTACCGCTCACGGCCCGAAAACGCACGTGGCTTTGCCAACAATCGCCTCTACCACCTCGGCCTCTAAGGGGGACACCATGATCATCGAAAGCACCTTACGCCCTGAAAACGCCGTCCGCCGCACCACCGTCGAGGCCGGTGACCACTACATCGGCACCGTGAAGCGCGGCCAGACCCTGCGCATTCTGGACCTGGAGGGTAACCAGGCCGCCGACACCTTGTTCTTCAATGCCGACGATACCGCCGAGCGCTACAGCGCCATGGATACCGTGCGCGAACAAGGCGCGGTTTACCTGACGGCGGGCACCCGGCTGATGTCCAGTGAAGGTCGCACCATGCTGACCATCACCGCCGATACCTGTGGCCGCCACGACACCCTGGGCGGCGCCTGCGCCAGCGAAAGCAATACCGTGCGTTACGATCTCGAAAAGCGCCATATGCACTCCTGCCGCGACAACTGGATGCAGGCCATTGCCCGCTATCCCGAGTTCGGGCTGACCAAACGCGACATCACCCACAACATCAACTTTTTCATGAACGTGCCGGTGACGGCCGGCGGCGGGCTGACCTTTGCCGACGGTATTTCGGCCCCCGGCAAGTACGTCGAGATGGAAGCCAACATGGATGTCATCGTGCTGGTCTCCAACTGCCCTCAGCTCAACAACCCCTGTAACGGCTACCACCCGACGCCCATCGAGCTGCTGGTCTGGGAGTGAGGTCACTTTTCCTCCTGGGGACGACCCCAAGGGGCTGATTCATCTGCGGGACGGCCCGCCCTTCTTTGCAGGCACCACCATGTCCATGACACCGTTATTGTCCAAGGTATTGATTGCCAATCGCGGGGCCATTGCCGCGCGTATCCTGCGAACGCTGAACGCCCTCGGCATCCAGAGCGTCGTGGTATACGCCGACGCCGACCGCGATGCGCCCTACGTGCACCAGGCCGACGAAGCCTATTCGCTGGGTGAAGGCGGCGCCAGCGAGACCTATCTGAACATCGACAAGCTCATCGCCATTGCGCAGCAAAGCGGCGCCCAAGCGGTTCACCCCGGCTACGGCTTCCTGTCGGAAAACACCCGCTTCATCAGCGCCTGCGACACGGCCGGTCTGGTCTTCCTGGGCCCGACCGCCGAGCAGATCCGCCAATTTGGCTTGAAGCACGAAGCCCGCGCGCTGGCCGAACAGGCCGGTGTGCCGCTGGTCCCCGGTTCACCGCTGTTGGCCTCGCTGGAAGACGCCAAGGCTCACGCCGAGCGTATCGGCTACCCGGTAATGCTCAAGTCCACCGCTGGCGGTGGCGGCATCGGCATGCAGGTATGCCACTCCCAGGCAGAGCTGGCCCGCGCTTTTGATTCGGTGAAAGGTCTGGGCGAGCGCAACTTCGGCGATGGCGGCGTCTTTCTCGAAGCCTACATCGCCCGTGCTCGCCATCTGGAAGTGCAGTTGTTCGGCGATGGTCAGGGGCAGGTGATTGCCCTTGGCGAGCGGGACTGCTCCACCCAGCGGCGCCATCAGAAAGTCCTTGAGGAGTGCCCTGCTCCCAACCTGCCTGATGCCGTGCGGCGCTCCCTGCACGCCACGGCGGTGCAGCTTGGCCAGGCGGTCAACTACCGCAGTGCGGGCACCGTCGAATTCATCTACGATGCCGAACGCGAGGCGTTCTACTTCCTAGAGGTCAATACCCGCCTGCAGGTCGAGCACGGGGTGACCGAACTGGTCTACGGGGTCGATATCGTCGAGTGGATGGTACGCCTCGGTAGCCAGGCACTCCCCCCGCTGGCCAGCCTGGCAGAGGGCCTGCAGCCCCGTGGCCATGCCGTGCAGGCCAGGCTATATGCCGAAGACCCAGCGCACGATTTCCGCCCCAGCGCGGGGCTGCTGACCGAAGTCACCTTCCCCGAGGATCAGGGCCTGCGTATCGACCACGCCCTCGAAGCAGGCCTGGAAGTCACCCCCTTGTTCGACCCCATGCTGGCCAAGGTGATGGTCCATGCCGACACTCGCCAACAGGCCATTGCCCGGCTGGCCACGGCCCTGGAAGATGCCTCGGTATATGGCATTGCCACCAATCGCCGCTGGCTGGCCCATGTGCTGAGGGACGCCCGCTTCGACGCCGCCCAGATCGATACGCACTGGCTCACCCAGCTGGCATGGGCCCCTCCCGCCATGGAAGTTCTCAGCCCGGGCACGCTGACCACCGTGCAGGATTACCCGGGGCGTCAAGGCCACTGGGACGTGGGTGTTCCCCCATCTGGTCCCTTCGACGACTGGTCGTTTCGCTTGGGCAATCGGCTGCTGGGCAACCCCGACGAGGCCGCCGGGCTCGAAATCACCCTGAATGGCCCCACGCTGCGCTTTCATCGCGCCACCCAGATCGTGCTGGCGGGCGCCGAGCTGCCTGCCACCCTCGATGGCACCGCCATCTCCGGCTGGCAGGTCATCGACGTGCCAGCCGGCGCCACCCTGACCCTGGGCAAGGCCGCCGTGGGCGCCCGCGCGTACCTGCTGGCGCGGGGCGGCATCGACTGCCCCCGCTACCTGGGCTCACGCAGCACCTTCACGCTGGGCCAGTTTGGTGGCCACGGTGGTCGTGCCCTGCGCAGTGGCGACATGCTGGACCTGCCCGCGTTTTCAGCTGCGCCCGTCAAGACGCTGGACCCAGCGCTGATCCCCACCTTTGGCGGCCCGGAGGTGACCCGCATTGCGGTTCTCTACGGCCCCCACGGCGCCCCGGACTTCTTTACCGACGAGGATATCGAGCGCTTTTTCGACCATGAGTGGGAGGTTCACTACAACTCCAGCCGCACCGGCGTCAGGCTCATCGGCCCTCGGCCCACCTGGGCACGCGCCGATGGCGGCGAGGCGGGGCTTCACCCCTCCAATATTCATGACAACGCCTACGCCTTCGGCACCATCGACTTCACCGGCGACATGCCGGTCATCCTGGGCCCCGACGGCCCCTCACTGGGCGGCTTCGTCTGCCCGGCCACGGTCGTGCGCGCCGAACGCTGGAAGCTGGGCCAACTGACGGCAGGCGACAAGGTGCGCTTCGTGCCGATCCGCCTGGAAGATGCCCGCGCCCTGGAAGCGCATCAGTTGACGCAGTTGCAGCAGCTATCCGCCCAGCCCGCGCCCGTTTGTGAGGCCGAGCGCGGCTCGCCGCTGCTCCGCGAGGTCGATGCTGCTCAGGCAGGCGAGCGCATCGTCTACCGCCGCGCAGGTGACGACTTCCTGCTGATCGAGTTCGGCCCCATGGAGCTGGATATCGCGCTGCGCTTTCGGGTCCACGCCTGGATGCTGTGGCTACGCGAGCACCCAGTGGTGGGGCTGCGCGAGCTGACGCCGGGCATTCGCTCCCTGCAGGTCCACTACGAGCCCCGCGAGCTAAGCCTCGACCAGTTGCTCGACCACCTGCGCCAGGCCGAACAGGCGCTGGTGGATGTCGAGTCGCTGGAAGTTGAGTCCCGCGTGGTGCACCTGCCGCTCTCTTGGGACGACCCCGCCTGTCAGGAAGCGGTGGACAAGTACCAGCGCAGCGTGCGACCCGACGCCCCCTGGTGCCCCAGCAACCTGGACTTCATACGCCGCATCAATGCGCTGGAAAGCGAGCAGCAGGTGCGCGATATCGTCTTCAACGCCCGCTATCTCGTCATGGGGCTAGGGGACGTCTACCTCGGCGCACCGGTCGCCACGCCCCTCGACCCGCGCCAGCGGCTGGTTACCACCAAGTACAACCCGGCCCGCACCTGGACCGCCGAAAACTCGGTGGGTATCGGCGGCGCCTACCTGTGCATCTATGGCATGGAAGGCCCTGGCGGCTACCAGTTCGTGGGGCGCACCCTGCAGATGTGGAACCGCTATCGCACCACGGCCCACTTCGAGAACCCCTGGCTGCTGCGCTTTTTTGATCAACTGCGTTTTCATGAGGTCAGCCACGGGGATCTGGCGCAAATTCGCCGCGACTTCCCCCATGGTCGTTACGAGTTGTCCATTGAAACGACTCGCTTTCGCTTGGCGGACTACCAAGCCGACATCGACAAACATGCCTCGGCAATTGAGACCTTCCGCTCAAAGCGTGAAGCCGCCTTCCAGGCCGAAATGGCCGCCTGGCGTGCCAATGGCAAGTTCACCTTTGAAGACCAGGCCCCGGAAGCCACCGAAGTCACCGCGCTGGATGATCACGAAATAGGCATCGAAAGCCCCGTCACCGGCAGTCTGTGGAAATTGCTGGTGGAAGAAGGTGATCTGGTAACGGCTGGCCAGCCAGTGGCACTGGTGGAGTCGATGAAAATGGAAGTTGAGATCACCGTCCACTGCGCTGGCCGTGTTGCTCGCTTACCCCTTTCTGAGGGCGCTTCCATTGCCCCGGGGCAACCACTTGTGGTGCTCACCAGTGAACAGGAGGTAAACGCATGAGCCAGATCACCGCCGACCAGCGCTTAGCTGACTTTCAAGCAATCCCCGTTATCGACATTAGCGGTTTACTCCATGGTGATGCCGCTGCACGCCAAGCGGTTGCGGATAACCTTGGTCGCGCCGCACGAGACGTGGGGTTCTTTCAAATGGTGGGCCACGGTATCGACCTCCCGCTTCGCGAGGGTTTGATTACTCAAGCCAAACGCTTCTTTGCCCAACCTGAAGCCATCAAAATGGAGCGCTACATCGGCATCTACCACCACCACCGAGGCTATGTTCCTCCTGGTGAAGAGTCGCCAGACCCTAACAAGCCGGACATGAAAGAGGCGTTTGATCTTGCCTTTGAACTGCCCAGCGACGACCCAGAGGTGTTGGCAGGTACGCCACTCCTCGGTCCCAACCCCTGGCCCGACCTTGACGGTTTCCGCGAGCCTATCGCCGCCTACTACGAGGCTGCCTACCAAGTGGGCCGGGCACTCATGGGCGGCTTTGCCCGAGCATTGGGTCTTGATGAGCAGCAGCTACTGCGCCACGTCACCAAGCCGCCCAGCCAACTGCGATTGATCCACTATCCGTATAACCCTGATGCCGAAGATGCCCAAGGCATCGGTGCCCATACCGACTACGAGTGCTTCACGCTGCTGCTACCCACGGCACCGGGGCTCGAGGTAATGAATGGTGTAGGCAAATGGATCGATGTCCCCTATCAAGAGGATGCATTAGTCGTCAATATTGGCGACATGCTGGAAATTTGGAGCAACGGAGAATTTGTGGCGACCTCCCACCGAGTGCGCAAAGTTAAACAGGAGCGCTACTCTTTCCCGCTGTTTTTCGCCTGTGATTACCATACTGAAGTGGCACCGCTGCCTGAATTGGTCGAGCGCCACGGCAAAGCTCATTACGCACCGCTCAAAGCGGGCGAACACCTCTACGCCCAAACGATCCAGACCTTCCGCTACCTGCGCGAGCGTTTGGCAAAGGGTGAGATTACGCTTCCCGAAGGTGCCCGAGAAGTGGGAAGCCTGGGCCAGCACGGCAAGCACTCGGCTGCCCAAGACGGGAAGCCCGTCTCATGACCCTACCACTCCCCGCCACACCAACCGAGTTTCGGGGCGTCTGGAAGCGCACGCTCTATGCCGAGCCCGCTCAGCCGCCCTACCAGTACACGGATACCGGCACCCAGGTGGTCTGGATTCAGGGCGCTCAGTGGCATGCCGACCTGCGCCTTCCCGCCCATCACGATGCGCTGGCAGGCATCGAGCACTTGGGGGCGTGCAGTCGAGCGCAGCTCGAATGGCTCGCCCACCTGACCGGTTTCGTCGGCATCACCCAGATCGACGGGCCGGTATGCACCTGGCACCGCCTGCAGGACCTGAACCCCAGCTTGGAAAAAGACGTCGGGCACCTGGCCTGGCTCGATGACCACCTGCTCGAAGAGCAGCACCCCCACGGGCGCTACGTCGAACACTGGCAACGCCAATGCCCCCCCGGCCAACGCGAGCTAGTGCGCACCGACGCCCAAGGGCGGCTACGCTGGTTACAGATCGGTGACCATGCCATGGCCATCACTCCGCGCCCCGCATCAGGCCACCATGACTCGCTTTACACGCCACTGGAAAAGGCCAGCGACGACGCACTGCGCTGGCGAGCCAGCCTGTGCATGGACTATCTGGAGCGCGATGGGCAAGGGTGGCAGATTCGTCTTTCGACCCACCCCTGGCGCATAAGTCACCCAGCCACGCCAATGAACGACACGCCACTCAAGCTCGACACGACCCAGAACGGCTAGGTAAGACCACTAGCTCAGAACTAGATTAGGAGACCACCATGGCACTCACCCAAGCGCTGGATATCGCCAGCCTGCACAGCGCCTATCGGCAGGGCAACCTGACACCTGCACGACTGGTAGAACACCTGCTCTCCCTGGCCGATACACACGGCCATGACCCTGCCTGGATCACCCGGCTGACGCGTGAGCAATTAGCGCCCTACCTCCAACGCCTGGAAGGCGAATCGCCGGAGTCCCTGCCGCTTTACGGCATTCCGTTTGCGATCAAGGACAATATCGACCTGGCGGGCGTTCCGACCACCGCTGGCAGCCCGGCGTATGCCTATACACCTACGGAAAATGCTTTTGTGGTGCAGCAGCTGATCGATGCGGGGGCGATCCCCATGGGCAAAACCAACCTGGATCAGTTTGCCACGGGGCTGGTCGGTGAACGGGCGCTGGAGGTTTACGGCACGCCCGCCAATGCCTTCGACCCGACGCGGGTGCCGGGTGGCTCCAGCAGCGGCTCGGCGGTGGTCACGGCGGCAGGCATGGTCAGCTTTGCTCTCGGTACCGATACCGCGGGCTCAGGCCGTGTGCCGGCCTGTTTTCACAACTTGTACGGCGTCAAGCCAAGCCTGGGCCTGCTCAGCACCCGCGGCGTAGTACCCGCCTGCGCAACACTGGATACCATTAGTCTGTTTACCTTCACCGCCGACGATGCCGCGAAAGTGCTCAGCATTACCGCTGCCTATGATGATCAGTGCGCCTGGTCGCGCAAGCACGATTTTGCCGTGCACGCCAGACGCTATGGAAAGGCCCCTTCCGCGTTCCGCTTTGGCGTACCGCCTGAAGCCCAGTGGCAAACCGATGTGGCCTATACCCAAGGCATGCACCAAGCGATTGCTGAGCTGGAAGCCCTTGGCGGCGAAAAAGTTGAGCTAGACTGTTCGCCGTTACTCGCAGCAGCGCGTTTGCTCTACGAAGGCCCTTGGGTAGCCGAACGCTACCATGTTATTAGCGAGTTGATACAATCCCATCCTGAGGCGGTTCACCCGGTAACGTTTGAAATTACCCAAGGCGGCGCTACCCCGCTGGCGGTGGACGCCTTCGATGCGCGCTATAAGCTCGCCGAATTCAAGCGCCAGGCCGATGCGTTAATGGCGAACGTCGATGTTATGCTCTCGCCCACCACGGTCACACACCCGAGCAAGGCCGAAGTGGCGGCGGATCCCATCGGCGTCAACTCCCGCCTGGGCACCTGGACTAACTTTATGAACCTGCTCGACTACAGTGCCCTGGCCGTGCCTGTAGGCTTTAGCGAGCGCGATTTGCCCGTGGGCGTGACACTGTTTGGGCCGGTGTTTGCTGACTTAACGTTACTCTCCCTCGCCCGTGCCCTGGAAGCACGTTTAATGCTGCCATTAGGTGCCACCGACATACAGCACCCGCCCTTGACAGAACTCCCCGCTTCAGCGCAAGACGGCACCATGGAGCTGATAGTATGCGGTGCACACCTGCAAGGCTTACCGCTTAACTACCAATTGACCGAGCGTGGCGGAGTATTGGTGAGCACTACCCAAAGCGCCCCGCGCTATAAGCTTTTTGCCCTGGCAGGTGGGCCACCCAAACGCCCGGCAATGCTGCGCGATGACAATGGTCAAGCCATTGATGTGGAAGTGTGGCGTCTGCCCATCGAAACCGTGGGCAGTTTTTTAGCAGGTGTTCCCGCCCCGCTCGGTTTAGGCCAAGTGGAGCTTGCCGACGGCAGCTGGAAATGCGGCTTTATCTGCACCGCAGGGGCGCTCAATGAAGGCGGTGAAGCGGAAGATATCACCGAATTTGGCGGCTGGCGACAGTGGCTGGCGAGTCGATCTTAACGCTGATGGTAAGAGGCCCATGCGTATATAAAGCATTGCGGATGGGCCTTTTAGGCTTTGTACGAAAACTGCCTACGCTCGCCGACTTTTCGTACAAAGCCTGGTCAACCTGGCTCCTCTGCCTGCCCTTGAGTGCGCTTGGCCAACGAACGGTTAGCGGCCTTAAAACACAATCTCATCAAGGGCATCAGTAGCCACAGCAGTGGTATGAGCAGCCAACGATAGAAAAAACGCGCAATGATCAGTACCGGCAATAATACGATCAGCCAGATTAGAAATTGGCCCAGCCATACCGGCCAGCCGAGCCATTTTGATAGATTGGCACCAAGCGCACTTACTAAGCTTGGGTGTCGTACTACCACATAGGCAGTGGTCGCCACCGCTGCCACTTTGGCAATCCGCGGCAGCGTGGCGAAGCGTCCGCCCGAGACAACAATACCTTGGCGCACACCAGCACGAGCGCCCTGCGCTTCGATGCTGCCTACCCGAGCGGTTCTAGCCGCTCTCCCTGCACGCAGCACCTTAACAGTACTGGCCATCACCAGCAGATCGACACCGGCCCAGCCTAGATCGGCGGCGCCCATGTCGTCCCCCCGCCGCCACTGGCTTTCCAAATCGCGTAGCCCACTGGTAAAGAAATCGCCGACGCCTGCGACTAAGCGCTCACTCTGCAGCCACTCCACGTCGCCTTGTTCACTAACCACAAACTGGTTTAGCAGCGCGTGGCCATTGGTGTCCAATAGCGCAATGCCCATCTGCCCGCGGCGGTAAGGGGTGAACTCAGCACCCGCCTCTCCTTCTGCATCGTTCCACCAGCGGCTAACCTGTTGATAGCGCTCGCCAACCCAGTGCTGGGCTCGCAGGGTAGCGATATCGTGATCACGGAAGTAGCTGATGGGCAGTACCGCATCCGCACCAAAGCGCACTAGTACCTCCTGAAACTGAGGGGAAAGCCCGTAGTCGACCAAGACGCTTCTCGCTATATCGCCGTGGCGTATAAGCGCTAGCGAAGCGCTCATCCACATCGCCTGCTCGTTGGCGTAGCTAAGAAACAGCGCATTGATCTCAGGTGTCTCTTGCTCAAGGGTTGTCTCTAGCACAGGAAACGCTCGCTGTACTTCCAAACGCACTAGCCGGTCATCGAACGGCTCGTGAGAAGCTGCAGCGGTTAATACCCCCGCCACTAGAATGGCTGTCGCGACTATCAACCATCCAGTCCGCATCGACCACCCAGTACGCATAACCCTCTCCCGCTGTGGCGCTGCTATCAGGCTTATAACCAGATCCAGTTTATACCCGTTGCTTATACCAGTGCTATGTCAAATTGACAGCTTTAACTCAACCACTTCTTCCCATTTCACGCTTTTTTTACACATTTTGGCAATTTGCGAGCATATATCCAGCAAATTGCCGTACAGGATGAGGCGTCCTATACTTAAGTAATAGATTAGCGAAAAAGGAGCGCTTCAATGGAAGCTATCGATGTAGTGGAAAGCGGCGTTATTGCTCTAATGGGCGGTTCTGTCGGCGCACGCTCAGATGAGTTGATCCGCAAAGGCGTACCGCTGGATGCCCTTGAGCGACTACGTAAAGAGCACGGTATCGATGCCTACGGTGTTGGGATTATCAATCGCCGCACCCATGATCACCGGCGCTCAAAAGGAAAACCCTTAACCCCCGACGAGGGTGATCGACTCTACCGAACGAGTAGAATCGTTATCCTCGCCGAAGAGATTTTCGGCAATCGCGAGAAAGCCATTCATTGGTTAGAGAAGCCGCGCCGTGCGCTGGGGGGAATCAGTGCTTTGACGGCAGTTACCACGACGCCAGGCTATGAAGCAGTAGAAGAGCTACTTCAGCAAATTCACTATGGGTTGTCGGCATGACCAAGGTAGCGTGGCGTATATCCAACTACACGGATCTCTCTGGCATAGGTGGCACGATCACAGCTGGCCGGTGGCACCATAAAGGTCAACCAGTGGTTTACTTGGCCGACTCACCGGCCACTGCGCTGCTTGAGGTGCTGGTTCATTTTGAAATGAGCATTGAGGAGCTACCTGATCAATTTACGCTACTGCGCGTTGAGTTACCCTCAACAGCCAGTGAGATGCCGATTGAAGCAAGTCTGCCAGAAACATGGCCTCAACAGCAGCAGCTCACCCGCTCGCTAGGTTCACAGTGGCTAAATGAAGGTAGCGCTTTACTGCTCAAAGTACCCACGGTGATTGTGCCGCATAACTGCAACTATCTGTTTAACCCACGCCACCCGGAAGCCAGCCTGACGAAACTTTCAGTTGAGCAGTTTCCCCTCGACCCCAGGCTGGCGTACTAGCTGGCAGCCTTTAACAGCGACCTAACCACCCCAGCAGCTCACGCTGTACGTCTTGTGAAGGTAGATACTCCTGCTCCAGGCGCCCTTGTGGTTGGGCTTTAAGAAAATGAAAAAAAGCCACTTCATGCTCAGTCAGGCCGCTGGTCGGCAGCTCGGCATGAACCGGCTCCGGCACGGCGCAGTCACGGCAAAATGCCTTGAAGTGCGCCTCGCTCATCATCAGCGGAGTAATCGTAGGCAGCGCCTGCCTGGCTCTGGCCAGCATCAGCAGTCCCCAAGTGTCCATATCGCCCCAATAGGCGACCGCTTTTGTTTTTAGCGCCTCACCTGATAGCCAGTGTACATCTAGCCCTGCGCCAAGAATCGCCACTGTACCCGGCATGTCGGGTAGCAAGTGCTCACACTGCACATTCTCGACCACCACCACCCGCGAGCCCGGCAGGCAAGTATCCGCCAGTTCTCTGGCGGTGATGCGCTGACGCTTAAAAGGCAGCAACCCCTTCTCCAAGGGCAACACCAGCAGCCAGTGATCTTTATCGTCGGGGGCATCCAGAAAACCGTTCAAGCCTTGCTGGCTGGCCATGCCGTCGTAGCGTTCATCCAGCAGGCGTGTCAGTAACACCGTGTTGCGCTCGATAAACTTGGTGTCCACCCTCAGTCCGTTGAGCAATCTTAATGGTCGACCTTCTGCCATCCCCGGAGAAAGCGAATCCGCCAGCGCTGCAGCGGCAGTGATTTCACTAACAGACTTATTGCGCCAGAGGGCGCGCTCACGCACCAGCACCTCCCAGTAACGCTGGTTGACGCTGCCTACCAGAGTTTCCAGCAGCGCAAACTCCTGCTGCACATCGCCATCCACCGTAGCGGCGGCCCATTCAGACGGCGTGTGCAACACCCACTGCACGGGGAGTGACACCGGCTCAGCAGCAGCGCGGAAGTTGATATCTTGAAACACCACCTCACCAACGGTGACCTGCCGCCAGCGCTGCACATGGGCCTGCACCAGACCGGTTTGATCGGCAAACTGGCGGCCGGTGGGTTTGCCAATAGGGATCACCAGCGGCCAACTCTCCGAGGATAACAATCGCTCTACCCGCCAGAACGCTTGCTGCCACTGCTTAGCCAAGCGAGCAGCGATTTCACTCGGGGACTTCATTGCGCGCCTCACGCCGCTTTTCACGCACGGCATCCAGCGCCTGCCAACTGATCGGCGTCAGGCTGGAGGCATTGCCACGGCGGTGCACCACCACCGCCGAGCGGGTGTGCTTGCGCAGCAAACGCATTTCCTTATTGGGGGTAATAAACAGCGCATGAAGGTGGAATTCGTTGAGCGCGGCAATAATTCGCCCGGCTACGGCATTCGAACTGCGCGAAAAGGCTTCATCCAGCACGATGGTGCCAAACAGCGGCCGAGGGCTGCCGTCGGGGCACAGCGCGTAACTCAGCGAGGCCGTCAGCACATAGGAGGCGATAATCTCTTTTTCGCCACCGCTACCGCCCTGGGAACCCGAGCGGGTTTCAATCACACGCCCATCGGCCCGGTCGATCATGGCGACTTTAAACTCAAGCCTAAAACGTGGATCCAATAACGCTCGCGCGCCGAGGGTACGCTGGCGTTCGCAGGCATCGCGCAGCAGGGCGATAATATGTTGCAGCGCCTTGTACTGGCTTTCGCCGCCATCCTCGACAAACCGCGACGAGGCGAGCGCCGTATTGGCCCGGGTAAAGGTGCGCAGGCTTTCATGCACCACCTTGTTGGCCACCAACTGTAGGTAACGGCCGCGCTGGAAGTCTACCCGCCGCAGGGTGTTATTGAGGTCTTCCAACCGCTCTTCGATCCGCTCTACTTCCCCCTCGATGGTGGCCAGCAGCTGCGATACGCCCTGATCGGAAGAGTCGGTGAGGTATTGCTGAAAACGCTGCTGCTTGTCGGGCAGCGCTTCTTCGGTGAGCACCTTGAGTCGGGCCAGGTAGTCGGGCACATCGTCGAGCTCCCGCCCAACCTCCGAAAGCGCCCCGCGGTCTTCCCGCTGGGCATCCGACATGGCTTTGACCAGCTCTTTTTCTACCCGGCTTTGGGTCGCCCGCAAGGTGGTCAGTTGCTGTTGCAACTGGGTAGTGGCGTGGCGCTCCAGCTCATCAACATTGGCAAGCTGCCGTTGTTCAAGGGGAGAAAAATGGTCATCAGCAAGGGTGCGCTCCGCCTCCTTCAGCCCTGCTTCGCTTTTGCGAAACGCCTGCTGCTGCTCTTTTTGGGCTGTTTCCAGCCGGTTGTTTAACTGGGCACACTGCTTGATACATTGCGTTTTTTGCTGCTCCAGCGTGGCCAACTCATCGCGGGCTTGCTCGAGTTGGCGTTTGGCTGTCGCCGCATCGGAATCGGGTGCGGTCAAGGCGGCCAGTTTGTCCCGCTGCTGTTGCCATTCACGCTCGGCCTGGGGCGCGTTGATCTCCTCATAGTCCAACGCTGCCAGCCTGGTTAACAGCACTACCTGCTGTTCAAGCGCAGCCAGTGAGGCTTTCGCCTGCTCTTCTGCCGCCTTGGCGCTCTGCAAGCGCGCTTCTGCTTCGCTGATTTGCGCGCTTAACGCCGCCAGCCGGTCACGGTTATCAAAGCCGGTTTGCCAATCGTCGTTTAGCCGCTTCTGATCCTGCTTGTCAAAAAAGCGTGCCTTGCCCGACATCAACCCTTCCGCCGTCATGGCATGGGGAGTCTCTCGCAACCTCTCCGGTGAGCCAACGCAGTGTCTGTCTAGCCCGGCTAAAAGCTCTTTAATCGCTTCTCGATAGGGGTGCTCTTTGTAGTCGAGCTTGCGGGTAAAGCCATCCTCAAAAAAGCGCGCCTGACTCGACGGCGATTTCACTTCCAGGAGTCGTACATGCAGCGCATTGTGACGGCTATTGATCCAGTCTAGCGCTTGGCGGCTGGCCTCCGGCGGCACCAAAATACGCAGCCGGTGGCTACCCATCGCCCGTTCAATCGCGCCACGCCAGGCTTGCTCGTCCGCTTTTACCTGTACCAGCTCGGCGACAAAGGGCAGGTCGTCTTCGCCGAGTGCCAACGCATCGGCCAGCAGGGAGCGAAATTGCTGAAAGCGCCCCGGGATATTAGACCCTGGGCGCGCTTTCACCTCGGCCAGCTCTTTGTGCAACTCCGTGCACTCATGCTCCATCCGATAGCATTGGCTGCCCTGCTCAAAGGCGGCCTGCTTGGCGGCGTCAAGCGCCTGCTGAACCTCGCGCAACTGCTCGGCAGCCAGCATCTGATTGGTGGCGACCGCTTCACGGTTGAGGGCATCGTCAAAGGAGAGCGAGCGTGCCAATCGCTGGTAGTCTGCCGCATGGCGCTGGCAGCGCTCCAGGTTGGCTTGCTTTGCCTTGACCAGCGCTTCCAGGGTCTCAATATCCGAACCGCCCAGACGCAGATAAGCTTCATTTAAACGCTCACAGGTACGCTGCTGGTGAGTGTAGCTCTCCTCAGCGGCTGCCAACTCGGCCTCGGCCTGCTGGGTTTGTTGCTGAAGACGCTCGGCTTCGGCCTTCCACAGCCGGTGAGCCTGTTCACCAAACCACACCGGCAGCACCCGGCTGAGGGTTTCCTGGTCATCCAGCTCTGCCTGGTTGCGTTGATACTTCTCCCAGCCGACTTTGATCGGTTCCAGAGAGCGCTGCTGGCGGCGGGCGATTTCAAGCTCTTCATGAATGGCAGTGAGGTCGTCGAAGCTATCGGCGACTTCCCGGGCGCGCTGAAACTGGGCGTTATCGTCTAGCACTAACTCGCGAAAGATCTCATCGATGCTGTTGAGCTGCTTCAACCCTGCCGCTCGGTTGAGTAAGTTGAAGGCGTTGTCACGCACTTCGAAAAAGTCCCGCAGCCTCGCTAGAAAGCCCTTTTTGCTGGGATACGTCCAAATACCGGTGTCGGTTTTGTCCTGTTGGCGCAAAGCGCGCATACCGCCTTCCTGCTGCAGTGTCAGCCAGCGATGCAGAGTATGTTCGCGGGCGGTACTGAACAGCCATAGCTTTTTCATATCCGAGGGCGACATGCTGGTACTGTCGAACCACAGCAGGGCACCGATACGCACCAGGCTTTCACCATTACTGAGCATCGCCACCAGCCCCGTCACGGTCTTACCGGGCCGAGCAATATGCGACTGCCCCTCACTGCCATCACCGGGGCCACTCACCCCCCGCACGTAAGAGACCAGATCCCGGTCGCTCTCATGGCCACCGGTAGAGGCAAGGTTGTACCTGGGATTGGCCGTGAGCAGGGTCATCAACGCATCTACCAGCGTGGTCTTGCCACTGCCGGTGGGACCAATGATGGCGCTACCCTCAGCGTCGATATCCGCCTTGTGCATACCTCCAAAGCCACCCCAGTTGAACAGCTCCAGGGTTTGCAGGATATAGGTAGGAGCCAACTGCCAGGCGCTCGCCCGTTCCTCATCCAGCAGCGAGGGCTGGCTAGGCGTTGTCGTAATCATGGCGTCCCCTCTTTGTCACTGTCCTGGCGGTCACTACTCTCCGCGGCGACTCTTGCCTTTAACTCATACAGCAAGGCAGTGAGGTTCTCCGGGTTGGCCAAGTGAGCGATCATTGGCCGGATGACTACCCGCTCGTGACTGTCCGGCGCCGAGACCAGGCCATGCCCCTTGAGCTGATCCAATAATTGCAGCATTCGCGTGCGCTCCCGAGCCTCGCTGCCGCTCTCCCCCAAATACACCTGCATATGTGGAATCAGCTCGTCAACCGCCACCATGGCGTCACCGGCGCCCGTACCAGCGTCCTGCTCGTAAGCGATGAAGTGCTGACGTAAAATAGCCACCAGCAGCGTCTGCTCCATATTCAGCCGCTGCTTGCGCACCAGTGGATGTGACCACTCATCTTGAAACACATCGACATCCCCATGACGCACCGCCAGAAATACCAACCCACGGATCTCATCGGCGCGGGCAATTAAATCCAGGGGCTCTAACGTTGCATTGAGCTTCTCCATGGAGGCCAGAGCCGTTCGATAAAGATGCGGGCGCAGGCTCTCTTCCAGCAGCCCCATACGCAGCAGCTCCTGAGCCACTTCCCGCAGTTTGACGTCGGTACGCGCGCTATTTTCCCCGTCGGTACCTGTGAGCCCTTCCTCAGCCATTGAATGGGGCGAATCCTTCCCTTCGGGAGGCGATGGCTCTTCACTCACCTCATCTGCCTGCTGGCGTCCAACAATCTGATCAAAAACACCCGCCATACTTAAAACTCCCACTCAATGCCCTGCAACGCCTGCTCACTCAGGGAAACCAGCGGCACTTTGAATACCCAATCGCACTGTTCATCATCGGTAATGACCACGTCCTGAACATCCTGCCCGGTTATCTCAACCCCAGCTTCCCGCGCCATGCCCAGCCAGAGTGCCAGGGTTTCCAGGTCATGGCTGGGCGGCAGGCGCTCGGCGAGCTCCAGTAGGGTGAGTGGGCGCCCTTCTGCCGCCAGCAGCGCCAGCGTTTCCTGCACCAAAGCGTCGCGGTCGAGCCCGTCCAGAGAATCCCAGAACTCAGTCTCGACATCGCTCAAATCGCTCGTCTGCTGAGCCAAATCCAGCGTCTCGTCCTGCTCGTTTTCCAGCACCTTGAAACGCAGCCGCTCGATCACCGATAAGTTGCCCAGGGCAAAGCCCAGCGGCGGCAGCGCTGACACCTCTGAACGGCGCACTTTCTGGCGCTGCCAATCCAGCGCCTGAGCGGTATGAAAGATATCATTGAGCAACTGCCCGACGCGGTGGTGTTCGGCCGCCAAACCGGTCTTGAGGAAGCCTTTGACATCCTTTTCACTGCGCGCTCTGGCTTGTAATACGGACTGACTTTCCAGAACCAGCCGCATGCCCAGCTGTTTAAGATCCAGCCGCTGTAGCCGACCAAGCGCTTTCCCAGCAGCGGGATGGACGAGAATAGTGCGTAGCTGCTGGCGCATCATATCCAGCGCGGCGGTTTGGCGTAGCTGTTGCAAAAAACTATCGAACACACGGCCCTCTGGGGTGTCCAGCAAAGCCTCCTGACCATCCAGCAAGCGATCGACAATATCCCCCCGATGATACTTCTCGGACATGATCGATTGGCGCAGTTGGCGATCCGCCTCTCGCCAGGAGTCTTCCACTCGCCGAAAATCGGCACGCAGACCGGTGGCCAAATGAAAAACTTCTCTTATATTTTCAATAGCTTGCTGCTCAGAAAGCACCGGTACATGACCAGCCTCCGCGTCGGCCAATTCGCCCTCCAGCTGTTGGATTTTGCGCCGAATCGCTGCTTTGCGACTCTCAGGATTGGGGTTGAGGCTTACTTCCAGGCTTTCGATTTCACGCTGCACCACCGACAGCCGCGACGCAGTTGAGGTCATGATGCGATTGTCCAGCGAATCGACAAACTGAATCGCCGACGACAAGGCATCCGTGGCATACAACCGTTGACCACGCTCAGTGACCAGCCCCCGACGTATCCACTCGCGCAGCTCACGCCCAGCCTGCTGTCGCGTATTGTCAGGGTCAATGGCGTACTCATCCTGCTCGGCATAACGCCCCAGCATTTGCGACAGCGCCTCTAGCGCGTCTGACTCGGCGATACCATCTTCGCTAAATTCAAACAACGAGGTCAGGCAGCCCAGCACCAGGGGCGCTCGGGGGGATGCCAGCAACAGCCAGGCAGGGTGCTGTTTCCTGGCTGCGATATAGCGACGCGTGCGTTGCTGGGGGTTATTCTCCATGCTGATCTCTGAGTCAGTGCATCTTGTAAACCGTGTTTACTCCAACGTTGCCGCCTAAACGTTTACTGTTGGGAACGAGCCGCATGATAACGATTGATGGCACTCAGCACGCCTTTCATGGAGGCGCTGGTGATGCTCTCGTCGCTGCCGACGCCAAACACGGCCTGGCCGTCGATACGGACTTCGACATAGGCAATGGCTTCCGCATCGGCGCCCTGGCCTCGGGAGTGCTCGTGGTAGTCGATGATCTCCACGTCGTGACCATGGGCGTGCAGCGCTTTGACGAAGGCCGCTAGCGGGCCGTTGCCCTGACCGCTCAACAGATGGCGTTCGCCCTGCTGCTCCACGACGGCTTCCAGGGTGACGCGGGGGCTATCCGGCTCGGAGGCCAGGCGGTGATTGACCAGCGCCAGCGGTGCCTGCTGCTCCAGGTACTCTTCCAGGAAGGCCTGATAGATCATCTGGGAAGTGATCTCGCGGCCCGTACGGTCCGCCACTTCCTGCACCACCTGGCTGAATTCGATGGAGAGCCTGCGCGGTAGCTCGATGCCGTGCTCTTGCTCCAGCAGGTAGGAGATGCCGCCCTTGCCCGACTGGCTGTTGACGCGAATCACGGCTTCGTAGCTGCGCCCGACATCCATGGGGTCGATGGGCAGGTACGGCACGTCCCAGGGGGCTTCGGGGTTGGCGCGACGCTCGGCCATGCCCTTCTTGATGGCATCCTGATGCGAACCGGAAAATGCCGTGAACACCAGGTCGCCCACGTACGGATGGCGGGGGTGCACCGGCAGCTGGTTGCAGTACTCCACTTCGCGCATGATCGGCGTGATATTGGAGAAATCGAGCTGCGGGTTCACGCCCTGGGTGTACATATTCATGGCCAGTGTCACGATGTCCACATTGCCGGTACGCTCGCCATTACCGAACAGGGTGCCCTCGACGCGATCGGCACCTGCCATCAGGGTCAACTCCGCCG
This sequence comes from Halomonas sp. 141, assembly GCF_002810305.1. Classification (NCBI taxonomy): domain Bacteria; kingdom Pseudomonadati; phylum Pseudomonadota; class Gammaproteobacteria; order Oceanospirillales; family Halomonadaceae; genus Halomonas; species Halomonas sp. 141. Next base: position 27,095 of record NZ_PINZ01000002.1, on the reverse strand, counting down.
CCGCTACGCCGGTGCCGCGGTCGTTGTGCGGGTGCACGCTGACGATCAGCGTATCGCGCTTTTTCACATGGCGGCAGAACCACTCGATCTGGTCGGCGTAATTGTTGGGCGTGGCCACTTCGACCGTGGCCGGCAGGTTGACGATCATCCGGTTGTCCACGCTGGGGCCGAAGGTGTCCATCACGGCTTCGACGATCTCCACGGCGAAAGGCATTTCCGTGGTCGTGAACAGTTCCGGCGAATACTGGAAGGTCCACTGGGTCTCCGGGTTGGCGGCCATCAGGTCACGTATCTGCGCCGTGGCGTCCACGGCAATTTGCACGCACTCTGCCTTGTCGACGTTGAACACCACCCGTCGAAACATCGGGTCGGTGGCATTGTAGACGTGCACGATGGCACGCTTGGCGCCCTTCAGCGCCTCGAAGGTGCGCTCGATCAGATGCGGCCGTGCCTGGGTCAGCACCTGGATGGTGACGTCGTCGGGAATCTTGTCCTGCTCGATCAACGAGCGCACGAAATCGAAATCGGTTTGCGACGCAGAAGGAAAGCCCACTTCGATCTCTTTGAAACCGATCTTCAGCAGCATGTCGAACAACCGCTGCTTGCGCTCCTGATCCATGGGGTCGATCAGCGACTGGTTGCCATCGCGCAGGTCGACGCTGCACCAGATGGGCGGCGTGTCGATGCGCTGGCCGGGCCACTGACGGTCGGGCAGGTCCACCGCCACGAAAGGGCGATACTTTTTCGAAGGGTCCTTCATCATCATCGTGGCTCTCCTGTTATTCGTCGCGGTCAGGCTTTGCTTGCCCAGGCTGTGCTAGACCAGGCTTTGCTTGCGCGGCCGCCTGCAGGGCGGACTCCATGCGATCCAACTGGCTGCGCAGTGCGCGCACGTCGTCACGCAGGCCCTGTATCTCTGCAGCTTCGCCTTCTCCGCTTTCTAAATCAATCTGTGCGCTCTCTTTCTGCATCACGTCCAGCACGATACCGATCATCATATTCAGGAAAATGAACGCATTCAAAAAGATGAAGGTCAGAAAGTAGATCCAGGCGTAGGGGTACTGCTCCATGGTGGGATACAGCACCGCCGTGGCCCAGCTCTCGAAGGTGGCCACCTGGAACAGCGTCAGCATGGCCAGCGCAATGTTGCCCCACAGCTGCTCATCCACGGTATGGAAGATGAAGCTGCCCACCGCCGCGTAGATATAGAAGATGATGAACATCAGCAGCGCCACGTAGCCCATCCGTGGAATGGACTTGATCAACGCCACCAAGAGCAGGCGCAGCTCGGGAATCATCGACACCAGACGCAGCACCCGGAAGATGCGCAGCAGGCGTGCCAGCAGCACCATCTCCGAGTCGTCCATGGGGATGAGGCTGGCCGTGACGATCAGGAAGTCGAAGATGTTCCAACCCTTCTTGAAGAAGTTGGTCAGATTGCGTTCGGCGGCCATGCGAATCAGCAGTTCCACCAGAAAGAAGATGGTGACGGCGACGTCCAGATAGATCAGCCACTGCTCGAACTGACTGACCTCATCGTAGGTGCGGGCACCGATGGTCAGGGCAGACAGCACGATGATGGCGATCACCACGGTCTCGAACAGCTTGTTGCTGCGCAGCTTTTCAAAGCGCGCCTGCCAGGTAGTAAAGGATGCACTCATGGAACGGGGCTTCTCGGAAACGTTGAATCGGCACACTTTATACCAAAAAGAGCCGCCTTCCACCTGCTGGAGTCAGGGGAGTTTTGCTGCTCCGGCTAGTGGTCGATACCACTTTCGGGTAAGCTCCCTGTCGGTTTTTTGGCCTGTAACGAGGTACAACTATGCGGCGCCTGACAAGGCTATCGATACTGTCGCTGACGGCCCTGCTGATGGCAGGCTGCGCTGACCCCAAAATTGATACGAGTTCGATGCCCGCAGCCGTGGTGTCCATCGAGAAAGTCCGCGATTCGCTGCCCACTTACAAGCGCGACGAGTTCGACCAGGCGTTGAAGATCATCGCCATGTCGTCTTTCAGCGGGATGAGTGCGCTGCAACCCGGGCGCATGAACGCGGCTGAAATCGCCGAGTCGGCCAACGCCTACATGCACGGGCTCACCGGCGACCAGGTCATCGAGCGAGCCGACGAGATGCTGCGCCAGCGCCGTGCCCGAGAGCGTGACCAGGCCCTGCGCACCTTGAGCCGCCTGGAAGAAAAAGAGGCCAACGCCGAAGCCGCTCAGCAGCAGCTGGCGCAGGTGACTATCGACAGGGCGCGCTACTATCTTGCTTCCAGCCCATTCGGAGCGCTGGAGCCGGTCATTGAACTAGAGGTCAGCAACGACTCCGAGGAGACCATTGCCGAGCTGCAGCTGCGCGGCGTACTGCGCAGCGCCAACCGCGACGTTGCCTGGGTAGACGAGACGTTCTACTACGTGATTTCCGGCGGCCTGGCGCCGGGTGAGCGCGCCACCTGGAGCCTGGCACCCAACCGTTTTGGCCCTTGGGGCAACGATCAGATACCCCGGGATGTCCAGCTCACCCTCACGTTGAAGGGCGTGAAGGATGCCCAGGGCCAACGGCTGTGGCACGCGCCTACGCTGACGGAGGCCGAAACCGAACGGCTGGCAGCCCTGCGGGCCGAGTACGGTAGCCTGACGCCCAGCACCGAGAGCCCTTCGAGCTGAACAGGGCGGCCAAACGCCGCCCCGTCATCACTAGATAGGATCGATCAGCTCGGCCTGGGAATAGCCCAGCAGATAGAGCACGCCATCCAGCCCTGCCACGCCCAGCGCCTGACGCGCCTCGGCACGCACCAGTGGCTTGGCGCGAAACGCTACGCCCATTCCCGCCTTGGCCAACATCTTCAGGTCGTTGGCCCCGTCACCTACCGCCACCGTCTGCGCCAGGTCGATACCTTCACGCTGGGCAATCTGCTCCAGCAGCAGCGCCTTGCGCTCGGCATCGACGATGGGCTCCTGGACTTCGCCTGTGACCTTGCCCTGTTGAATCACCAGCTCATTGGCGTGGATCTCATCGAAGCCAAGCCGCGCCTGCAGGCCACGGGCAAAATAGGTAAAGCCACCGGAAAGGATGGCAGTGCGGATACCCTGATGGCGAAGATTGGCCATCAGCCGCTCGACACCGTCCATCAGCGGCAGCTCGGCCGCAATGCTGGCCAACACCGACTCATCCAGCCCCGCCAGCTTGCTCATCCGCTCCCGGAAGCTGGCCTGAAAGTCCAGCTCGCCGCGCATCGCCCGCTCGGTGACTTCGGCCACTTCGTCGCCTACCCCGTGGCGGCGCGCCAGCTCATCGATCACCTCGGCCTTGATCAGGGTGGAGTCCATATCGAAACAGACCAGCCTGGGAGCCCCCAGGTGGCGCCGGTCGGGTTGCACCACCACGTCGGCCCCCAGCGTTTCCCCCAGCGCCAGCGCCGCCTGACGCAGCTCCCGCCACTCGGCGGGAGCGCCAGCCAGGTGCAGCTCCAGGCAATCCAGCGGCGCGCCTTCTGCCACCTGGGCCAACGGCGTGCGCTGCTGCTCCTGCAGGCCGAACTGCGCCAGCAGTGCCGCCAGGGGCGGCTCCATGTCGGGTGTCCAGCGTGGTGCCAGTACACTCATCACCACATCGGCTACTGCTTCATCACCGCGTGCCATCGGTCACTCCCCTGCTTCTAGTCGTTCTACTTTTTGGAAACCGCGCGGCAACTTGCTGCCCCGACGCCCACGTTCACCCCGGTAATAAGCAAGGTCATCGGCCTTGAGCGTCAGCTTGCGCTTGCCCGCATGAATGATCAGCTCCCCGCCTTCCGGCACAATGGCGATATCACGCAGGAACTCTTCGCGCCGCGCCGCCCGGGGGCCGGGGATATCGAGCATCTTGTTGCCCTTGCCCTTGGCCATCTCGGGCAACTGGTCCAGCGGGAAGAGCAGCAGCCGCCCTTCATTGGAAACCGACGCCACCCACAGCGATTCGCCTTCCGGCACCTCCACGGGCGCCATGACGCTGCAGCCCTTCGGCACGCTGAGTACCGCCTTGCCCGCCTTGTTCTTGCCGGTCAGCGCCTCCAGGGGCGCGACGAAGCCATAGCCACCATCGCTGGCCAGCAAAAAGCGTCGCGTGGGCGGCGCCAGCATCAAGCCCGCCATCTGGGCGCCCGCCGAGACATTGGCGCGGCCGGTGACCGGCTCGCCCTGCCCTCGGGCGCTGGGCAGGTTGTGCGCTGGCAGCGTGTAGGCACGGCCAGTATCGTCCAGCAGCACCAGCGGCTGATTGGTCTTGCCCCGGGCCGCCAGGCGGAAGCTGTCGCCCGCCTTGTACGATAGCCCTTCAGGGTCGATGTCATGGCCCTTGGCCGCACGGATCCAGCCCTTGTCGGACAGCACCACGGTAATCGGGTCGGCTCCCAGCAGCTCCACTTCCGAGAGCGCTTTCGCTTCGCTGCGCTCGACCAGCGGCGAACGGCGCGCATCGCCGTGCTCCTTGCCCGCCGCGCGAATCTCTTTTTCGATCAGCGTGGTGAGCTTGGCGTCGCTGCCCAGCAGGCCTTGCAGGGTCTTGCGCTCTTTCTCCAGCTCGTCCTGCTCGCCGCGAATCTTCATCTCTTCCAGCTTGGCCAGGTGGCGCAGGCGCAGCTCCAGAATCGCCTCGGCCTGCCGCTCGGAGAGGCCAAAAGCGCTCATCAGGGCAGGTTTGGGCTCGTCCTCTTCGCGGATGATACGAATCACTTCATCGATGTTCAGGTAAGCCGTCAGCAGGCCTTCCAGAATGTGCAGGCGATCTTCCACCTTGCCCAGCCGATGCTCCAGGCGACGGCGCACCGTGGCACGACGAAAGCGCAGCCACTCGCCCAGCATGTCATTCAGCGGCATGACCCGTGGCCGACCGTCCAGGCCAATCACGTTCATGTTCACCCGCACGTTCTTTTCGAGGTCCGTGGTGGCGAACAGGTGAGCCATCAGCGACTCCACGTCCACACGGCTGGAGCGTGGCTCGATCACCAGTCGGGTGGGCTCTTCATGGGTCGACTCGTCGCGCAGGTCGGCCACCATGGGCAGCTTCTTCGCCTGCATCTGCGCGGCGATCTGCTCCAGCACCTTGGCACCACTGACCTGGTAAGGCAGCGCGGTGATCACCACGTTGGCCTCTTCTCGCACGTAGCGAGCGCGCAGCTTCACCGAGCCACGGCCGCTTTCATAGAGCTTTTGCAGGTCCGCTTTGGGGGTGATGATCTCGGCATCGGTGGGGAAATCCGGCGCGGGCACGAACGCCATCAGCTCGGCCGTGGTGGCCTTGGGGTTGCGCAGCAGATGGCAGGTGGCATCGACCACTTCCGATACGTTGTGCGGCGGAATGTCCGTGGCCATGCCCACGGCAATGCCGGTGCCGCCATTGAGCAGCACATGGGGCAGACGAGCCGGCAGTACCACCGGCTCCTGCATGGTGCCATCGAAATTGGGCGCCCACTCCACGGTGCCCTGGCCCAGTTCGCTGAGCAGCACGTCGGCGAATTTGGAGAGCTTGGCCTCGGTGTAGCGCATTGCCGCGAAGGATTTGGGGTCGTCCGGGCTACCCCAGTTGCCTTGGCCATCCACCAGCGGGTAGCGGTAGCTGAACGGCTGGGCCATCAGCACCATGGCTTCGTAGCAGGCGCTGTCGCCGTGGGGGTGGAACTTGCCCAGCACGTCGCCCACGGTACGCGCCGACTTCTTGTACTTGGCGTTGGCGTGCAGCGCCAGTTCACGCATGGCATAAATGATGCGCCGCTGCACGGGCTTCATGCCGTCACCGATGTTGGGCAACGCGCGGTCGAGAATGACGTACATCGAGTAGTCGAGGTACGCTTTTTCGGTGTAGTCGCGCAGGGACAGACGCTCGACGTCGCCCTCCGCTACCTGAATATCCATGGTCATCGGAGGTTATACCTCAATGTCTGCGAGGTTGCCGTAATCTTCCAGCCACTTCTTGCGATCGCTGGCACGTTTTTTCGCCAGCAGCATGTCCATCATCTCCAGCGTGCCGTCCCCCTCGCTCAGCGTGAGCTGCACCAGCCGGCGGGTCTCCACGGCCATGGTGGTTTCACGCAGCTGTAGCGGGCTCATTTCGCCCAGCCCCTTGAAGCGCTGCACGTTGGGGGTGCCGCGCTTGCTGGCCAGTTGCTTGAGAATGGCGGCCTTTTCGCTCTCGTCCAGGGCGTAGTGCACTTCCTTGCCCAGATCGATCCGGTAGAGCGGCGGCATGGCCACGAACACATGGCCTGCATCCACCAGGGCGGGGAAGTGCCTCACGAACAGGGCACACAGCAGCGTGGCGATGTGCAGGCCATCCGAATCGGCATCGGCCAGGATGCAGATCTTGTGGTAGCGCAGCTTTTCCAGGTCGGCACTGCCGGGGTCGGCGCCAATGGCCACCGCGATGTCGTGGACTTCCTGGGAGCCGTAGATATCGTGGGTCTCGACCTCCCAGGTGTTCAGAATCTTGCCGCGCAGCGGCAGGATGGCCTGGGTTTCGCGGTTGCGCGCCTGCTTGGCGCTGCCCCCGGCCGAGTCCCCTTCCACCAGAAACAGCTCGCTCTGGGCCGGGTCCTGGCCCGAACAGTCGGCCAGCTTGCCCGGCAGCGCGGGGCCCGAGGTGACCTTCTTGCGCGCCACTTTCTTCGATTTCCGCTGACGCTGCTGGGCAGCGCTGATCACCAGCTCGGCCAACTGCTCGGCCTGCTCCACGTGGTGGTTCAGCCACAGCGAGAACGCGTCTTTCACCACGCCGGACACGAATCCGGCGATGGTACGCGACGATAGCCGCTCCTTGGTCTGCCCGGCAAACTGAGGGTCGAGCATCTTGACCGACAGCACGAAGGATGCGCGCTCCCACAGGTCTTCGGCGGTGAGTTTGATGCCCCTGGGCAGCAGGTTGCGGAATTCGCAGAACTCCCTCAGGGCATCCAGCAACCCCGCCCGGAAACCGTTCACATGGGTGCCGCCCTGGGGCGTGGGAATCAGGTTGACGTAGCTCTCCAGCAGCGCTTCGCCACCTTCCGGCAGCCACTGAATCGCCCAGTCCACGCCATGCTCGTCATCATTGAAGTGGCCAACGAAAGGCTCCCTGGGGAGCACCTCGTAGCCATCGGTGGCTTCGGCCAGGTAGTCGCGCAGGCCATCGGCGTACGCCCACTCGGTTTTGGTGCCGTCCGGCTCCACCAGCGTGACCGCCAGCCCCGGGCACAGCACCGCCTTGGCCCGCAGCAGGTGCTTCAATCGTGAGAGCGCAAGTTTGGGGCTGTCGAAGTAGCTTTCGTCCGGCCAGAAGCGCACCAACGTTCCGGTGGCACGTTTGGCGGCCTTGCCGATCTCCTTGAGCTCTTCGACCTTTTCGCCGTGTTCGAAGGCAATGGCGTGGCGTGCGCCGTCCCGGGTGACCTCGACCTCCAGCCGCCGCGACAGCGCATTGACCACCGACACGCCCACGCCGTGCAAGCCGCCGGAAAAGCGATAGCTCGACGAGGAGAACTTGCCCCCCGCGTGGAGCTTGGTCAGAATCAGCTCGACCCCCGAGACGCCGTGCTCGGGATGCAGGTCGATGGGCATGCCGCGCCCGTTGTCCTGCACTTCGATGGCGCCATCGAAGTGCAGCACGACGCTGATGGCCGTGGCATGCCCAGCCAGCGCCTCATCGACACTGTTGTCGATGACCTCCTGGGCCAGGTGATTGGGCCGCGAGGTATCGGTATACATTCCAGGGCGCTTGCGCACCGGCTCAAGCCCGGAGAGAACCTCGATGGAACTCGCGCCGTACTGAGAAGCATCAAACTGGGTCATGTAACGTCAGTTCCTAAAAATACGTACTGTCGGCGGCGTGCGCCGCCGACAAAAGGGCACAGGATAGCGGAAAAGCAAAAAGCTGTATATCCAGCCATGAAAAACAGGCGCCACGCATCCCTTAGCCGCGCGGCGTCTGCTCCGCCGCCCAGAACGCTTCGATCAGCCCACGGCTGGAAGCGTCCAAACGCGCCAGCTCGCCTTCGCCTTCGATGATGGCCTGGGTGTCGGTGGCAATCTGCTTGCCCAGCTCGACACCCCACTGGTCGAAAGGATTGATGTCCCAGATCACCGCCTGCACGAACACCTTGTGCTCGTAGAGCGCAATCAGCGCCCCCAGGGTGGCGGGCGTGAGTTTGTCCAGCAGCACCGTGGTCGAGGGCTGATTACCGCGATAGCGTTTGTGTTCGGGGCGCGGGCCGTCCTCCTCCAGCGCATCGTCCCCCAGCATCAGCACCCGCGACTGGGCGAAGCAGTTGGCCAGCGCCAGCCGATGCTGGGCCTTCAGGTGGCGGCGAGTGTCCGGGTCTTCGACCTCGTCGTAGCGCTTGAGCGGGGCAATGAAGTCGCAGACCACTGGCTGGGTGCCCTGGTGCAGCAGCTGATAGAACGCATGCTGAGCATTGGGACCCAACTGCCCCCAAAGCACCGGGCAGGTAGAGTAACTCACCGCCTGGCCCTGGCGGGTCACGGATTTACCGTTGGACTCCATTTCCAGCTGTTCCAGATAGGCGGCAAAATATTCCAGACGCCCGTCATAGGGCAGAATCGAATGGGCACGAATGTCCAGAAAGTTCACGTTCCAGATACCCGCCAGGCCCAGCAGCACGGGCAGGTTGTCGGCCATGGGCGCCGTCTTGAAGTGGGTATCCATGGCGTGCGCGCCCGACAGCAGCGCACGAAAGTTCTCCATGCCGATCACCAGGGCAATCGGCAGGCCAATGGTGCCCCAGAGCGAATAGCGCCCCCCCACCCACTCCCAGAACATCAGCTGGTGGTCCGGGGTGATGCCCCACTCGCTCATTTTTTCCGGGCTTGCCGAGACACCAATGAAGTGCTGACGCACGACCAGTTCGGCACTGATGGTGTGCGCCTGAGGGGCTTCGCCAGCTTCCGCATGCCGGGACAGCCGTCCCAGCAGCCAGTCACGGGCGGTGTTGGCGTTGGACAGCGTATCGATGGTGGTGAACGACTTCGAAGAGAGCACGAACAGCGTCGTTTCCGGGTTGAAACGCGTCAGGTAGTCGGCCAGCTGCGAGCCATCCATGGTCGAGGCAAAGTGCACCTCGACGGGGTGAATATCGCTGGGGCGATAATCGGCCAGCGCGTGGGTCACCATCAGCGGGCCCAAATCCGAGCCGCCTACCCCCAGGTTCACCACGTGACGAATCGGCTTGCCGGTGGCACCGCGCCACTGGCCTGCGTGCAGGCGCTGCACCAGGCGCTCCATCTGCGCCAGGCTGTCGTGCACGGCCCCGACGATGTCTTCACCCTCCACCTCCAGCTGGGCATCGGCGGGCAAGCGCAAGGCGGTGTGCAGCGCCGGGCGGTTTTCGCTGACGTTGACCCGCTTGCCGCTCAACAGCGCTTCGATGGCCCCCGGCACGCCCGCCTCTTCCGCCAGACCCAGCAAATGCTCCAGGGTGTCGTCATCCCAACGCTGTTTGGAGAGGTCCAGCGTCAGCCCCGCCACGTGACGGGTGAAGTGTGACCAGCGCTCGGGGTCGTCACCAAACAGGTTCTTCAGATGGATGTGACGAATCGCCTGGGCATGCTGGGTAAGCGTTTGCCAAGCGGGTAGCGTATCGGGAGTTGCCTTTGCTGAAGCCATGTGCCCTCTCCTGTGGCGTCGTTCCGTGAGGCAGGAATCTGTGATCGACGGGCCTGTTCTGGATTAACAAGGGCGCGTAAACTAGCGAGCCTCATTAACCAGCCTGGCTTGCCCATGAGTGATGCATCTTACCGCGACGCTATCTTTTCAACACCCCTGGATAAGGTGGCAAGGTTCTCTTTTGATGAACAGGTCGTCGCCTGCTTTCCCGACATGATCCGCCGCTCGGTGCCCGGCTATGGCCAGATCCTGGGCATGCTGAGCCTGATCGCCCAGCGCCATTTGCGCCACGGCGCCCATGTCTACGACCTGGGCTGCTCGCTGGGGGCCTCGGGCCTGGCGCTGGCCGGGGCCATGCCCGCCGACGCTTTCCGCTATACCGGCATCGACCTCTCGCCTGCCATGGTCGAGCGTGCTCGCCAGACCTTTCTCGACGAGAGCCCCGACCACGCCATGCAGGTGGAAGAAGCCGACATCCGCACCTACGCGTACGCGCCGTCGGGGATGATCATTCTCAACTTCACGCTGCAGTTTCTGCCTCCCGCCGACCGAGATGCCCTGCTCAAGCGGCTGTACGCTGCCCTGGAGCCCGGCGGCGTGCTGATTCTCTCGGAAAAGACCATCGACGCCGATGAGCGCGACAATGCCTGGCGAGTAGAGCGCTACCACGACTTCAAGCGCGCCAACGGCTACAGCGACATGGAAATCAGCCAGAAACGCACGGCGCTGGAGAATGTGCTGATTCCCGACACCCTGGATGCCTTGCACGAGCGGTTGTCGCAGGCGGGCTTTCCGCGCTCGATGACCTGGTTTCAGTACCTGAACTTCACCTCGCTGATCGCGTTCAAGGAGGGCTGACGTGGCGCTGCTTCCCGACGATCATCGCGTGCTGTATCAAGCGTTTCTGGATCAGGCCGCGCAGGACACCTCGCTGACGCCGTGGCTGGCCAAACTGCCCGAGCAGCTGGCCAGCGGGCTAGACCGCCAGCGCCACGGCGACCTTTCCGCCTGGGAAAAGGCCGTGGCCAAGCTGCCCCCGCTGCCCGAAGAGCGCCACGTCGACCTCAACAGCGACACGCTGACGGTAGAGCTGGCACTTACCGAGAGCCAGCAGCGCCAGTGTTTCAACCTGCTGCGCAAGCTGGCCCCCTGGCGCAAGGGGCCGTTTTGTCTGGGCGGTATTCATATCGACACCGAGTGGCGCTCCGACTGGAAATGGCAGCGCGTCGCGCCGCATCTTGCCCCGCTCAAGTATCGCAAAGTGCTGGATGTCGGCGGCGGCAGCGGCTACCACGCCTGGCGCATGGCAGGCGCAGGCGCCGCCTTCGTGCTGGTGATCGACCCTTCCCCGCGCTTCTACTGGCAGTTCCAGGCCGTGCGCCACTTCGTGGGTGACGCCGATGAAGGCCGCACGCACTTCCTGCCCGTGGGTATCGAGGACGTACCGGAAAACCTGGGCTTTTTCGATACGGTGTTCTCCATGGGCGTGCTCTACCATCGCCCTTCGCCCCTGGAGCACCTGCAACAGCTCAAGGGCGCGCTGGCCCCCGGCGGCGAGCTGGTGCTGGAAACCCTGGTAGTGGAAGGCGACGAGCAGACCGTGTTCGTGCCCGGCGAGCGCTACGCCGCCATGCCCAACGTCTACTTCCTGCCCTCATCCCGCGCCCTGTGCCACTGGCTGGAGCGCTGCGGCTTCACCAACGTGCGCGTAGTGGATGAAGCCGCCACCACGCTGGACGAGCAGCGCTCCACCGAGTGGATGACCTATCAGTCACTGGCCGACTTTTTGGATCCCCACGACCGCACCCGCACCATAGAGGGCTACCCCGCCCCCCGCCGCGCGGTGATTCTGGCGAACAAGCCGGCGTAAGCCAGGCTCAGCGCCGCAAAATCACCAGCCAGCGCCCCAGGTTCATGACGCTGGCCAGGGAGGCTGCCACGTAGGTGAAGGCGCAAGCGGTCAGTACGTGGCGGGCACCGGGCATGTCGTAGGGGGGCACGTAATCTTTCAGCAGCGGCAGGGCCCGGTTGAAGCTGGCATCGAACTCGACCGGTAGCGTGACCAGATGCACCAGTGCCGCAGTGCCAAAACTGATCACGGCCATGGCCACCACCGCTGCCAGGCCGCCGGGCAAGCGGGTCAGCAGGAACAGGAAAGGCGCCAGCATCATCAGCACCGCCCCCAGCTTTTCCGCTCTTTGTGCCAGCTGTACCAGGCGGCTGCGGGCCAGCAGCGGCGCATAGCCTTCATGGTGCTGCAGGGCATGGCCCACTTCGTGAGCCGCCACGGTGACGGCGGTGAGCGAGCGGCCGTCGTAGTGGTCTGGCGTCAAGCGCACACAGCGGGCTTCCGGGTCGTAGTGGTCGCCATGCTCGGTACGTTCTACCTTGACCCCTTCTACACCCAGGCGGCGCAACAGGTGCTCGGCCAGTTCGGCCCCGGTGCCCGGGTAGTCGTCGCGGCCACGGGTGTGACGCTTCAGCACCCATTTCGCCCAGGCATTGGGCAGTACGAAGATTGCCAGCATGATGGCAATGACCAGAATCCACATAACTCCACCGCTGCGTTCACAGGTAATTCAGAGAGGCTTCGACAAGCCGTGGGGGCACTGACGGCGGCAAAGCAAGCTGCTCGCGACGGTCAGTGCCTACGTAAAAAGACCCGCAAGCGGGCCATTAGTTTTACCATGATACGCGTGGGGGCGCAGCGTCAGTCGGGGTCGTTGTGATGTGCGGCGACATCACGCTTGACGGCCTGCAGCCCGCGGGCAGATATATCGCCCTGCCCGTGGGCATGTTCGGCCATCAGCACGCTGTCAGCGGCCAACACCAGTTCGCACTGAGTGTGCGCCAACTGCTCACGCAGCCGTTGAATGGCTTCTTCGCGTTTGGGGTCACTGTCCACCCGTCGGATGTAAATCGCCTTGATGCGCTCCGGGTAGGCTTTGACGACCTCGGTATATACCTCCGGGTCGTGCTGGCCGCTGTCGCCGATCAGGATGCAGGGCATGTCCTGATAGAGCGCCAGCATGCGGTCGATCAGGTCGCGCTTGTGGGCTTCTGCCCGGCGCGGCCAAGGCTTGCGCCAGGAGATACCCCATTCGCGCAGAAACAGGATCGGCCCCACCGGAATACGGTTGAGCTGAAAGAAGGCTTCGAGAATTTCATAGATGGCCCAGGGGCCACGGGACACGTACAGAATGGGACGCTCTGCCTTTTCGGTCTGGCCACGGTAGAGCGCCTGGTACAACGATGCCACGCCGGGAAACGCGGTGCGTCGATGGGGTTTGCGCACGAACAGCCGATAGAGCATCTTCAGCTTTTCGGCTACACCGGTGAACATCACGGTGTCGTCGATATCACTGATCACCAGCAGGTCGGCCTCGGGGGGCGGCACGTAGACTTCCACACTGGTGCGCACCGTGGGCTGGCCGCTGGCACGTACGACGATATCCGCACGGTGCCAGGAAACGTCCACTGGCAGCGTCGAGGTGATGGGCAAATGGGCGTCGAAATAACCGTCGCGGTCGGTGGTCAGCGTCAGCTGATTTTCACCCACACGGATCTCTACCTGGGCATCGGCCAGGCCACGGCGAAAGATGCGCCGGGCCACGTCGGCCGTGTCACGCAATATGCCGCGCCGCGGGATGGCACGCCCAAGGGCCGCCTGTCGAAACACGCGGCCCATGACGAAAATTTCCTGTTGAGAGCCGTAGCCACGATAAGGGTGCACCATCATGCCACCCCGGCCACGATCCTTTTTCATGGGTTTGGCAACGACATGGGCAAGCCTTTTGGCAAAGCTTGCCCACTGGTGATACCACGCCATTAAGCGTGCTGACCCGAGTGACGCCCTTCCTGCAGCTCTTCCAGCAGCTTGGCGTTGAAGGCATCCAGGTCCTTGGGGGTGCGGCTGGTCACGAGCCCACTGTCGACCACCACCGGCTCGTCTACCCAGTTCACGCCCGCATTGCGCAAATCCTGAGCGACACTGGCGACCGAGGTCATCTTGCGCCCTTCCACCACGTCCGCATTGATCAGAATCCACGGGGCGTGACAGATGGCCGCCACCGGCTTGCCTGCCTGGAAGAAGGCTTTGACGAAGCTCAGCGCCTCATCGTTCATGCGCAGCTCGTCCGGGTTGAACAGGCCACCGGGAAGCACCAAGGCGTGATAGTCCGCCTCGCTGGCTTGGGCAAGCGACTTGTCGGCGGGGTAGTTATCGCCCCACTCGGTCTCTGCCCAGGCGCGGATCTCCTTGCCTTCCGGGGAGATCACATGCACATCGACGCCTTCCTTTTGCAGCGCGGCGCGAGGTACGCTCAGCTCGGACTCTTCGAAACCATCCGTTGCCAGAATAGCAACACGTTTACTATTTAGCGCTTGATTCATCATGCTCTCCATTTCGTGATGAGTAGTCATGTACAGCACCTAACCAGTGTGGCGCATCTTATACCATCGTCAAGCATTGTATAAAACGCGACCCAGCTGGCTGATGTCGTAACCTTTCAGCGCCTCGGCCCGCTGATGAAAGCGCGGCTGCCGGGCAAAGGCCATCAGCGCTTGCATTGTGGGCTCGAAAGCGCTGCGTCGATGCAGGACCAGATCGAACGACTCCTCCACCAGGGGAATGAAATGAAGCTGCTGGCGATGCGCCGCCGCCTCCATGCCCACCCCGACATCCGCCTCTCCCTGAGCAATGGCCAGGCCGAGATCCTCCTCGCTGAGCGCCATGTGGTCGGCCCAGCGCAGCGCGTCAGACGCGATGGACGCTTGCGTCAACAAGCCTCGCAGCAAATGCGCAGCCCCGGCATCGGGCTGGCGATGAGCACACACCACGTCTGGGCGGGCAAGATCCTTTATCGTCTTCAGGCCCAGCGGGTTGCCCGGCGCCACTATCAGACCCTGACGGCGCTTGGCCCAGTGCAGTACCACCAGATCCTTGACCCCACCCAACCCCAGCACGGTCGGTTCGTTGTAGCGGCCGCTGTCAGGGTCCCGCAAGTGGATACCCGCCACCATGGCCTTGCCTTCGAGCAAGCGCCGAATGCCGTCGCCACTCCCATGGCACAGCGATGCCAGATCGCAGCCACTCTCACGAATCGCCCACTCCAGCAGCGGATCGAGGCTTCCGGCCAGCACCTGAGGGGGCGGCAACCGTTGGGCCTGGTCGCCTTCCAGGTGGCTCAACACCCACATGTCGATGTGCTGACGAGGAAACAGCAGTTTCCCGGTGGCACGGCTACAAGGGATCTGCCCCTGGCGCACCAGGTCATACACCTTGCGCTCCTTGAGCCGCAGATACTCCGCCACTTCCGCCGTCGTAAGGTACTCTTTTGAATACTCTTTCAAAGACTCTCTCACCCGCCCACCTTCAAATGCTGCATGAGACTGCATAGTAGCGCATATTTTTCAGCGCACCGTGCATCCCGGGAAATTTACGTACACTATGCACCTACCTGATGCTTCTACCAGCATCGTGACTTTTTAGACACGTCATGACCTTACAACGACACCCTACCAACACAATGAACCTGCCCCTATCAGCAACCCTGGCCACGGAACGTCATGTCGGATAACCCATTCAGCACCGCGATAGCGCTCATTCTGGGCATGGACCCCGCGCTCGTGGCCATCGTAACGCTATCGCTTCAGGTGTCGCTGATCGCCGTCACCCTGGCCAGCCTGTTGGCACTGCCCCTAGGGGCGGCGCTGGCACTGTGGCAGTTCCCCGGGCGGAACGCTCTGATCGTGGTGCTCAATGCCCTCATGGGACTACCTCCCGTGGTCGCGGGCCTGTGCGTCTACCTCCTGCTTTCCCGTGCGGGGCCATTGGGTCAGTTCGGGCTGCTGTTCTCGCCCACCGCCATGGTCATTGCCCAGGTGATTCTCGTCTTTCCGATCATTGCTGCCCTGACACGCCAGCAGGTGGAAGCCCTGCACAGCGAGTACGCCGAACAGCTGCGTTCGCTGGGGCTCGGCCAACTGCGCATGATGCCCACGCTGCTGTGGGATGCGCGATTTGGCCTGCTGACCGTGATACTGGCGGGCTTTGGCCGCGCCAGTGCGGAAGTGGGCGCAGTGATGATCGTGGGGGGCAATATCGACGGCGTGACCAGGGTCATGACCACCAGCATCGTGCTGGAAACCAGCAAGGGTAACCTGGCGATGGCCTTGGGGCTGGGCATCATTCTGCTCAGCCTGGTCACCTTGATCAATGCACTGGCCCACTGGGTCAGTGAAACGGCAAAACGGCGGTTAGGATGAACGCACCCCTCAGCCCCGCGGCTTCCACCGTCCCCAGACTGCATTTTCAGCAGGTCAGTTTCTGCCACCGTGGCGACACGCTGCTGGCACCGACCACGCTAGCGCTGCACGGCTGCCGCCGGACGCTGGTAATGGGCCCCAACGGGGCTGGTAAAAGCCTGCTCATGCGCTTGGCGCATGGGCTGCTGCGCCCCAGCAGTGGCCAGGTGACCTGGGAAGGCAAGCCGCCGGTGCAGGCCATGGTCTTTCAGCGCCCGGTGCTGCTGCGCCGTTCGGCGCTGGACAACCTCACCTACGCGCTGGCCGTGCATCGGGTGCCTCGCCGCCAGCGCAAGGCGCTGGCCTTGCAGGCATTGGAAAAATTCGGCCTGACCAGCCTGGCCAAACGCCCCGCCCGGGTGCTTTCCGGAGGCGAGCAGCAACGTCTCACGCTGGCACGGGCCTGGCTGCTCAAGCCTGCCGTCCTGTTTCTGGATGAACCCACCTCCGCCCTGGACCCGGCGGCCATCAAGGCCGTGGAAGACGCGGTCAATGAGTTCCATCAGGCAGGCACGCGTATCGTCATGACCACCCACGATTTGCACCAGGCCCGGCGTCTGGCCGACGACGTGCTGTTCATGTACAGCGGTCAGTTGATCGAACACACCTCGGCAGAAGACTTTTTTGACACTCCGGCAACAGCGCAAGCCAGGGCGTTCATACGGGGCGAGCTGGTCTGGTAAACCCTACTCTAGCAAGCCCCACCACGACGCTTGAACAATACCCAAAGGAGCAGGACCGTGAACAAGACCACTACCCTCGTTACCGCCAGCCTATGCACCACGGCACTGGCCTGGAGCGCCTCGCTGCTGGCCAATGATGACTACATTACCCTGGCTTCCACCACTTCTACCGAGAACTCGGGGCTGTTTGGAGCCATCCTGCCGGTCTTTACCGAAACGACCGGGATCGATGTGCGCGTGGTGGCCGTCGGCACTGGCCAGGCCTTCGAAATCGCTCGTCGTGGCGATGCCGATAGCCTGCTGGTTCACGATACCGCAGGCGAAGAGCAGTTCGTTGCCGATGGCTATGCCACCGAGCGGCTGGATGTGATGTACAACGACTTCGTGATCGTGGGACCCAGCGATGACCCCGCCAACATCGCCGACAGTGACAGCGTCAGCGACGCCTTCGCGCGGATCGCCGACAGCGAGTCGCCCTTCGCCTCACGGGGTGACGACAGCGGCACTCACCGCGCCGAGCTGCGCCTTTGGGAAGATGCGGGCGTCACACCGCAAGGAGATTGGTACCGTGAGCTGGGCAGCGGCATGGGGCCGACCCTGAATACCGCCGCAGGCATGAACGCCTACAGCTTCACCGACCGCGCCACCTGGGTGGCCTTTGAAAACCCGCAGGACCTGACCCTGCTGTTCGAGGGCGACGAAGCGCTGTTCAACCAATACGGTTCGCTGCTGCTATCACAGGAGCAGCACCCGCACCTGAAACATGAGCTGGCGGGCCAATGGCACGAGTGGCTGGTGTCCGACGAAGGCCAGCAAGCGATTGCCGACTTCAAGGTCAACGACCAGCAGCTGTTCTTCCCCAACGCGACTCGCTCCAGGGCGCATTGGAGATAAAACTTCATCTTTGATCATTAAAACAGCGGTAACCCACCCGCTGTCTCCATATAGAAAACCTGCTGCAGCGTCTTGCGCCAACAGCAGGTTCAGTGTGCGTTGCCAACGGCTAAGCGTCTACTCGATTATCTCGATAACGTCATCAAACCATTAGCGCAGAAGGTCACGAATGTCCTTCGCGCCCCAGTGCGGAAAATGCTTGCGCACAAGAGCGTTCAGGTCACGTTCGAAGGCGGCCCAGTCGGTGGTGCCGGCCTGCTCACGGGCATCCGCGACCCGCCGAATCATACCGGCGCCCACGGTCACGTTGCTCAGCCGGTCGATGATGATGAAACTGCCCGTGCCGGGGCTGGTACGGTAGTCGTCCACCGGAATCGATGCCGTCAGTTCCACTTCACAGCGAGCAATGGCATTCAGCCCCAGGCGCTGGGTCGGGTGTTTCTCCAGCGTGTTGACGTCCACCTGATACTCGATGGCGCTGATCTGGCCCGCCAGATCACGAGTGGCCAGCTTGATATCGTAGAGCTTGCCCGGCTCCAGGGGCTCTTCGTGCATCCAGACCACATCGGCATTGAACACGTTGGAAAGCGGCACCTGATCTTCGGCGCTGACCAGCCAATCGCCACGGGAGATATCGATCTCGTCTTCCAGAGTCACGGTGATGGCCTGGCCGGGGTAAGCAGCGTCGAGATCCCCGTCGAAAGTGACGATGCGCGCCACGCGAGAGGTCTTGCCCGACGGCAGCGCCTTCACCTCTTGGCCTGGGCGCAGCACACCAGCCGCCAGGGTGCCGCAATAGCCTCGGAAGTCCAGGTTGGGGCGATTGACGTACTGCACCGGCAGGCGCAGGTCGCTCAGGTTCTGGTCACGGGTGACTTCGACGTTTTCCAGCAGCTCGATCAGGGTCTTGCCTTCGTAGCCTTCACTGCCCGCCGCAAAGTACCAGGGCGTGTGCTCGCTGGCGTTGACCACGTTGTCGCCATTGAGCGCCGACATCGGCACGAAGCGAATGTCCGGGGCCTGCAAGTTGGCCGCAAAGGCTCGGTACTCCGCCACGATCTCGTTGAAGCGTGCCTCCGAGAAGCCCACCAGGTCCATCTTGTTGACCGCGATGACCAGATGCTGAATGCCCAGCAGGTCGGCAATGAAGCTGTGCCGACGGGTTTGGGTCTGCACACCGTAGCGCGCGTCGATCAGGATGATCGCCAGGCTGGCAGTGGAAGCGCCCGTGGCCATGTTGCGCGTGTACTGCTCGTGCCCCGGCGTATCGGCAATGATGAACTTGCGCTTGTCGGTGGAGAAAAAGCGGTACGCCACGTCGATGGTGATGCCCTGCTCGCGCTCCGATTGCAGGCCGTCTACCAACAGGGCGAGGTCCACCGTATCACCGGTGGTGCCACTGGTCTTGGAAGCCTTGGTGATCGCGGCGAGCTGATCTTCGAAGATCATCTTGGAGTCGTGGAGCAGCCGTCCGATGAGCGTGGACTTGCCGTCGTCGACGCTGCCGCAGGTGATGAAACGCAGCAGATCCTTGTTTTCGTGCTCGTGCAGGTATTGCTCGATGTTATCGGCAATCAACGTTGATTGGTGCGCCATTAGAAATACCCCTCACGCTTTTTCTTCTCCATGGAACCGGCCTGATCGTGATCGATGGCGCGGCCACTGCGCTCGCTGGTCCTGGTCAGCAGCATCTCCTGAATGATCTCCGGCAGCGTGGCGGCGGTGGACTCCACCGCCCCCGTCAGCGGGTAGCAGCCCAGGGTTCTGAAACGCACCCACTTCTCTTCCGGCACTTCGCCCTCGGCCAGCGGCAGGCGCTCGTCGTCCACCATGATCTGCATGCCGTCGCGCTGCACTACCGGACGCTTAGCGGAGTAGTACAACGGCACGATGGGAATCGACTCCAGATAGATGTACTGCCAGATATCCAGCTCGGTCCAGTTGGAGAGCGGGAACACGCGAATCGATTCGCCCTTGTTGATCTTGGCGTTATAGACGCTCCACAGCTCCGGACGCTGATTTTTCGGGTCCCAGCGGTGGTACTTGTCGCGGAAGGAGTAGACGCGCTCCTTGGCACGGGAGGCTTCCTCGTCGCGCCGCGCGCCGCCAAAGGCAGCATCGAAACCGTGCTTGCTCAGGGCCTGCTTGAGGGCCTGGGTCTTCATGATATCGGTGTACTTGGCACTGCCGTGGTCGAAGGGGTTGATGTTGGCGGCGCGACCCTCTTCGTTGGTATGCACGATCAGCTCCATGCCCGCCTCTTCCGCCATGCGATTGCGGAAAGCGATCATCTCGCGGAACTTCCAGGTGGTATCGATATGCATCAGCGGGAACGGCGGCGTGCCGGGGTAGAAGGCCTTCCGCGCCAGATGCAGCATTACCGAGGAGTCCTTGCCGATGGAGTACATCATCACCGGGTTGCTGAACTCGGCTGCCACTTCCCGGATGATATGGATCGACTCGGCTTCGAGCTGCTTCAGGTGGGTCAGTCGGGCGGCATCCGGTGCGATGGGCACCTGTTGCGTCGCCGCCGACGGCGCAGAAAACTGGTTCATTACCTTCTCCCTCACAAAACGGTGCTTGCTTTTATCGAGACGGCTTTTCAAGGAAGCCTGTGCAAACATGGTGTGCCGCCCTGAGCGTATGAATCGCAAGGCGGGCATTTGTGGGTAGGGTAACGCCAGGTCAATAATAACCCAAAAGAATTAATAACTATCTTTTTATATCTTTATCAACTAAAAAGAAAAGCATCAGAGGTCGATACGCTCGACCCAGGTCTGCCACTCCTCCCCGTGCAGCTCCACCACGCGATAACCCGGCCGCGACGCTTCATCCACCGCAAAGGTTTTCGCACCGGGCAGAAACTGGTCTGATGTGGCGGGGCAACCATAAGTGCCTATCGCCGAGCCCGCCAGCGGCTGATGCTGGGCAAAAGCCTGATGGGCATGCCCAAACAGAATGATCTTGACCTGGGGGTAAGCGCTCAACAGCTGCCAGAACGCATCGCGGTCCTGCAAACCAATCGCATCCATCCAGTCTGCCCCTACGTCCACCGGCGGGTGGTGCATGACGATAGCCACCGGCCGCTCGTCCTGCTCCAGCCGTTCGGCCAGGGCGGTGAGTTTGGCCGCCCCCAGCTCGCCATGGGGCTTGCCCGGCACATGGGTATTCAGCAGCAGCAGGCGCCACTGTTCCAGGTCGACTTCATCCAGCATCGGGCGTTCTGCGGCCATCAGTTCGGGCTGGTCGTGGTTGCCCGGTATCCAGAACCAGGGGCACGGCAGGCGGTTCAAGGCCTCGCAGGCGTGAACGTAAGACGCGCTGGTTTCATCCTGGCTGATATCACCACTCACCACCACCACGTCCGGGCGTTCGGCCACCACGGCGTCCAGCACGGCTTCGAACTGCTGCCAGGGAATGGCCGCCCGAGAGCGTGCCTGCTTGTCGGCGTGCAGATGCGCATCGGTAATCTGTATCAACCGCATCAGGGTAGCTCCGGCAAATCGACGACATGACCATGGGCCAGCCCATGGGCCAACCACTCTCCTAAAAAGCAGTTCAACTGCAGCTTTTCATCCGGTTGATGCATGCGCGCATTGGGGTAGCGATAGCGTCCGCTGAAATGGCGCTCGCGCTGAAAGTCGATGACTTCCGCCATGCGCACATCATGGTAAAGGTGCACGCGCATGCGCGGCCCTTCAATGACCGCATCCAGCGGGCCGCGCTGGGAGATCTCCACCAGCGTGGTGTAAGGGGCCTGCTGAAGAATGGCCAGCTTGAGGTCGCCAAAGTGCCGGTGATCACCGCGCAAGGCGATATCGCGCCGCTGGCCGCTCTGCAGGTCACCCACCAGGCGCACCAGGCGCAGATAGTTGGCGCTGCACTCCCCTTGCAGGGTTTTCAAATCGGTTACGTAGGCGGCTCTTGCCATGATGACTCCTTACCGGGTGTTGGCCTCGGCGGCTGACACGGCCGCGCGCCGGGAAGCCGCCCGCAGCGATGCCCGCTGCCCGGCCAACCAGTGCATGCCGATCAAACACATGGCGTTGTCGAGTCGGCCCTGCTCCAGGAGTTGCCAGGCGGCGGGAAAAGAGACGACATGAACACGGATGTCTTCATTCTCGTCCTCGACGCCATGCACGCCTCCCACGCCCTGGCTATCGACCAGCCCGCAAAATAGCGTGACCCGCTCGTTGCAGGCGCCAGGGCTTGGGTAGTAGGTATGCAATCGGGTCAGTTGGCCCACCTGGCAACCGGCTTCCTCCTGGGCCTCACGGCGCGCCACGTTTTCCAGGGTCTCGTCCTTGTCGACGAGGCCCGCCACCAGTTCCAACTTCCAGGGGGAGTGAGGGTCGTCGATGGCGCCAGCGCGAAACTGCTCGACGAGGATCAGCGCATCGCGCTCGGGGTCATACAACAGCACACCCACCGCATCGTGGCGGTTGTGCACTTCTCGGCGCATGGTGGCGCTCCAGCCGCCCTCGAAAAGTCGATGACGCAGCTCTAGCGCTTCCAGGCGAAAAAACCCCTTGTAAAGGGTGTCACGCGTGATGAGTTCCACATCGTCGCGATTGAGTGTGGGGCCCATACGGCACTCCCGGTGAACATGATCGTACCATTATCAATGCTGGCCACCGGGAATGCCAATCGGATCATCAACCGCGTGATTTGACGGCCATTACAGCTCGCGCAGCAGCGCCTCGGCATCACGGCGAAGGGCTTCGTCGGAACGCTGGCGACTCTCCCGCGCCGTGCCGTTCACGGCTCGCTGAGCATGCTCCCGCGCCGCCTGGGTGTTGCCCTCTTCTTTCAGGAAAGCGGCATAGTAGTAGTTCACATCGATACCGTCCGGGCGAATTTCCAGCGCCCGCTGGAACATCCGCTCAGCGGTGGCGCTATTGCCAAACCCCAGCGGGCGACCCGGGGCACGGTCATACAGCGCCCCCAGGGTCACATACGCAGAGCCATTACCCCCCGTAGGGTCGATCTCGACGGCGCGCTCCAGCACCGTGCGCGCATCACCGGCGGTACCCAGCGCCCCCAACCCACCCCGCTCTCGAGCATAGGAAGCCAGCACGATGCCTTGCCATACCAGCACCTCGGCCTCGTTGGGGTTCTGCTGGGCCAGTCGCTCCGCCTCGCCCGCCAATGCCCTCAGGGTCGACTCGCGTTGGTTGGCGGGCATCTCGGTCACCGTATGCTCCCAGCGGTTCTTCAGGGAGAACAGCTCGCTTTCGAAGGCCGACGCGCTCAGCGGCGACAGTACCAGGGCACCGCCCAACGCCGCCGCCATGAAGAGTCTAGAAAATGGAATTGTACGCATGGAAAACTCCTGCTTGTTGTTATGAAGAATGAGTCTTGACTGTTGAGTTATCACTATCGAATTAGACCTGCTCAAGGCATGGTGATATCTCGTCCACACTGACAATGTAACGAACGTTTGAATGATTCGCCAGAGAATCACCGCTTTGTTGCCCCGTACCTTGGTAGCGTAAGCTAGGCACTTTTCCGGGAAGGTAACGACACCATGAAAGGCCGCAACATGACGCGCTGGCGCGATCCGGCAAAAGACCCGCGCCAGGCACCCAAGAGCAATCTGATTACCGCCGAGGGCGCGGCCCGCCTGCGGGGCATTCTGGACCACCTTTCCCGCGTCAAGCGCCCTGAGCTGTCGGCCAAGGTAGGGGAAGCCGCTGCGCTGGGGGACCGCAGTGAGAACGCCGACTACACCTACAACAAGAAAGAGCTGAACCGGGTCATCGCCCGCATCCGCTATCTGACCCAGCGGCTGGACGAACTACAGGTAGTGGACAGGCTGCCCGCCAACACCGACAAGGTGTTTTTCGGCGCGTTCGTGAGCCTGGAAGACGACGCGGGGGAAACCCTGCATATCCGCCTGGTGGGCCATGACGAAATCGACACCCGGAAGCACTGGATCAGTGTCGATGCCCCCATGGCCAAGGCGCTGCTGGGCAAGGAGGTGGACGATGAGATCACGGTGATCACGCCCAACGGCGAGGCGTTCTACACCATTACCGACATTCGCTATGCCGGTGCCTCACCCAACGCCTGAGCCAGCGGCCCCTTCACGACTGCCCGCGATACACCCGGAAACGCCGATTGTCGGCCAGCGTCTCGAAGCTTCCAAACGCACGCTCCAGCCGCTCGGGATAAGGCAGGAAGGCGTTGGCCACCAGCACCAGTTGGCCTTTGGGGGTCAGGTGCTGACGCGCTTCGTCGATGAGTCGCGCACTCGGTCCGTAGCTGATCTCGCGCTCCTGGTGAAACGGTGGATTGCTGACGATCAGGTCGAAACGCGCATCGCCCAGCGCACGGTAGACATCGCTTTCGCACACGCTGCCCGTCAGCTGGTTGGCCGCCAGCGTCTGGCGACACGCCTCGACGGCAAAGGCGTTGACGTCCACCGCTGTCACCGTATGGCCACGGCTGGCCAGCCAGGCGCTGATGATGCCGTCACCACAGCCCATGTCCAGCACGCTCAGCGGGCGCCTGGGCAAGTGCGCTTCCAGGGTTTCAAGTAGTAGCAAGGTTCCTTCGTCGACCTTGCCATGGCCAAACACACCAGGGTGGCTCACCAGCGTCATGCCCAGCGCTTCGAAGCGCTGCCACTCATCCGGCTGCTCGGGCAGCGCCACGGTGTGGCTGGCAAACAGTGAACAGCGGCGTGCGTTGTCCAGCTTGTCACACCCCATGCCCAGCGCTGCCAGCAGCTTCGGCACACGCTTGATCCCGCCCTGGTGCTCCCCCACGATCTCGAAAGGCGTGTTCTCGGGGAGCCATTGGCACAGCCAGCGCAGCCACCACGTGCCCAAGGCATGCGCCTTGGGCCAGAACAGCACCACGCGGCCAGCGGGCTCTGCATTCATGGGCGCCAGCGGGCTACTGGCCAGCTTTCCAGCGTCCTGCCACTGCTGGCGCAGCGCCACATCGCCACTGATCATGGCGGTAGAGCGCTCCACCAGCCAGCCATCGGCAGGCGGAGCGATGGGCAGCAGTTGAGCCGCAGGGCCATGGTAACGTTCGAGAAGTTGGCTGGCGGGCAGTTGAGCGCTCATGCATCGGCCTCGGGTTTGGTGAAGGTGTAAAGTAGATAGCGGCCCAGCCGCCAATGGGGCTCCTGGCGGCAGTACTGGCGTTCCAGCGCCATGAGCGTGGCCTGGTCGTCAGCGCTGGCAGGGGTCTGGCGCAGGTAGTCCTGAAAGATACGAATGCCCGCCACGTCGACCATCTCCAGGCCGCAGCTATCGGCCCAGCCCAGAACTTGCGCGTGGGTCATGGGTGAAATGGGGGTCAAGCGCTGGCGACGCCCCTTGCCTGCCAACTGGTCGCCCAGCGCCTTGCTCAAGTTGCCCTTCACCACGTTGGAGAAGCGCAGCGCATCGCGGTTGAACACCATCAGGCTCAGCTGACCACCGGGGGCCAGCAGGCTGGCCAGGGTAGCCAGCGCCTGGGCCGGGTCGCCCAGCCACTCCAGCACCGCATGACAAGTGATCAGCGGCCAGGGCCCGGGGGCTTGAACGGGCAACGCTTGCAGCGGTGCCACAACGTAGTGCAGCGCGTCGGCATTGAAAGCACCTTCGCTGACCCGCTGGCCATGCCATGCCTGGGCGTGTACCAACATATCCTGGGAAGGCTCTGCCATGGTCACCGCATGCCCCCGCTCGGCCAGCCAGGCCGACAGCTGTCCCAGGCCGCCGCCTACATCCAGTACCGGCTGGGCGTTCAGGTTCAGCATCTGAGGCAGCAGGTAATCCAGCATGGCCAAGCGCAGCTCTCCACGCGGGGCCTGATACAGCGAGCGGGAAAATTTCTCCGCCAGACCATCGAAATAACGGTCGCCCGCCTCGGTCAGTTCGTAGGATGGGTGCATGCAGCAAGCTCTAGATAGAATCACGGGCGTCGATTGACGGGGGCGTAGTTTACCCTGCCTGAGCTGCAAACGCTTGCCGAGGCAGCCTCGCCTGCCAGTTTTCCTGCTGCTCCAGGGCGGCGGCCAACTGCAGCAACTGACGGTCTTCCCCCAGCCGTCCAATTACCTGCACCCCCACGGGCAAGCCGCTTTGCGCCACGTGCATCGGTAGCGACATGGCAGGCTGGCCGGTCAGGTTGGCCAACTGGGTAAAGGGCGTACGGCTCAGGGCATCGACGGCCAGGCGCTTCAACAGCCCCGCCTTCAGGGCCAGCGCGGGCAGGCCCGGCACCGCCAGCAGCGCCATCAGCCGTTCGCGCAGGGCCGACGGGTACAGCTCCCCTAACCGAGGCGCGGTGTCTGCGGCCACGGGCAGCACCAGCACATCATGACGCTGATGAAACTGGCTCATCTGCTCGGCGGCCACGTGCCAGTAGCGCTTGGCCGTCTCGTACTCCCAGGCAGAGAGTTTGGCGCCCAAGCGGCCAATGGCGCGGGTAGAAGGCTCCAGAGGCAGGCGGCCGAGCGGCACGCCGGTTTGCTGACTAATCCAGCGCAGGTCTGCCGCCAGGTGGCCCAGGTAGAGCGTCAGGTAACTGTCGGCAAGCGCCTCACCGTCGACCGGCGGGTCGCACCACGCTACCGTGTGCCCCATCTCCTCCAGGCGCTGGGCGGTTTTCTCGATGGCCGTTGTCACCTCTGAATTCAACCGTGTACCCACACTGCGCCCCAAAGGCTCCCCCAAAGAGATCGCCACCCGCAAGGGTGGGCAGGGCTTCGACAGCGCCTCCACATAGCCGCGCTCCGCAAGCACCGGGTAAGGGCCCGAAGGCGCCATGCCGTTGACCTCTTCCAGCAGGGCCGCACTGTCACGCACGCTCCGCGTGATCGCATGCTCCACGACCGCTCCCTGCCACACTTCACCATGGGCTGGCGCCAGTGGCACACGGCCCCTGGAAGGCTTGAACCCGAACAGCCCGCAATAGCTGGCAGGGATACGAATGGAACCGCCGCCATCGCCTGCCAGCGCCAAGGGCACCATGCCCCCGGCCACCGCGGCCGCCGCCCCACCGCTGGAACCACCGGGCGAATAGCCTGCGCGCCATGGGTTTTCAGGGTGGGCAAATGCCCTGGGCTCCGTGATGCCCATCAAGCCAAGCTCCGGCGTGGCCGTTTGGCCCACCACCACCAGCCCCGCCCTGCGCGAGCGCTGGATGAACAGTGAATCCTCGGCAGGCCGCCAGTCGCGTAGCGCAGCACTGCCGAATGCCAAGGGCTCCCCTTCGAGGGCCATCAACAAATCCTTGCTCAAGGTGGGCACACCGGCAAAACAGGCCGAACTTTCGACCTGCTGGCTTTCACGACGCGCCTGCTCGACCCGCATGCGCACCACGGCCTGCAGCACCGGGTTAGCCTGCTCGATGGCCACCAGCGCGGCTTCCAGCACCTCTTCCCGGCTCACCTGCCCGCCACGAATCAGCGCTGCCAGCCCCGTTGCGTCGTACTGTTGATACTCGTGCACGTGCATCGCCACCCTCCCGGTTTTCTTTCAGCGTAGCAAAGGCCAGGAGTTATTGGTCGGGTAGACCGGACGATTGCTCGTTCCGGCCCCCCACAGATCCGAGCGTGCGCGATTGACGCACTCGGCTCCTC
>NZ_PINZ01000029.1:0-38664 GCF_002810305.1 Halomonas sp. 141 | reverse complement strand
GAACTGGTGCAGCCCGCCTACCGGAAGAACTCGCTGTGGAGTCCAAGCTACTTTGCGGGAAGTGTCGGAGGCGCCCCCCCTGAGCATGGTCAAGCAGTATATTGAGCAACAATCGAGGCCGGACTAGGGGCGCTCTCGCGCCCCTCGCTATCCATCCTCGCACTAGAAGTACGAGGTTTTTCGCGATGTTCGATAAACAAAAGCGCCGCCACCCGAGGAGTGACGGCGCTGGCCCACGGTGCGACTAGCCGGTGTTGCGCAGCCCGGCAGCGATGCCTGCCATGGTAACCATCAGCGCCCGTGAGAGATCGGCGCTGATGGCGCCGTCAGCATCCCGGTTACGCTGCAGCAGCTCGGCTTGCAGGCCGTGGAGCGGGTCGATATAAGGGTTGCGAACATCGATGGCCTGGCGGATCAGCGGCGTATTCTCCAGCAGCCGCTCCTGCTGAAGAATGTCCAGCACCACCAGCTCCAGCCGCGCAAAGCGTTCTCGCAGCTGCTTGCCCAACGCCTTCAACGCAGGCTCGTCGACCAGACGATGCTCGTAATAAGCCGCAATGGCCACATCGGCCTTGGCCAGCAACATCTCCAGCATGTCCAGATAGGTGCCAAAGAACGGCCACTGCGTGCGCATCTCCTGCAGCACTTCCAGGCCGCCCGGCTCCTCCAGGCGTCGGGCAAAGGCCTCACCGCTGCCCAGCCAGGCGGGCAGCATCAGGCGAATCTGCGTCCAGGCAAAGATCCAGGGAATCGCCCGCAGCGTTTCCACGCCGCCATCCTGGCGACGCTTGGCGGGCCGCGAACCCAAGGGCAGCCTGCCCAGCGCGCCCTCGGGCGTCACCGCGCGGAAATAGGGGACGAAATCCGGGTCTTCACGCACCACGCCCACGTAAGCCGCGTGGGCAACCTTGGCCAGCTGGTCCATCTCTTCGCGCCAGTGCGGTTGTGGTGCAGGCGGCGGGAGCAGCGTGGCTTCCAGCACCGCGCAGGCGTAGATCTCCATGGAGCGCAGCGCAATGTCCGGCTGGCCGAACTTGAAGCGAATCATCTCTCCCTGCTCGGTTACCCGCAGGCTGCCGTTCACCGACCCCGGCGGCTGAGAGAGAATCGCCGCATGGGCCGGGCCGCCACCACGGCCTACCGTACCGCCCCGGCCATGGAACAGTGTCAAATCCACGCCGTGCTTCTCGCACACGTTGACCAGCGCTTCCTGGGCGCGGTACTGCGCCCAGGCCGCCGCCAGTTGCCCGGCATCCTTGGCAGAGTCGGAGTAACCGATCATGACTTCCTGACGGTCCTGAGTGAGCGCTCGGTATCCCGGCAGCGACAGCAGCTGATCAATGACAGCACCGGCGTGGTCCAGGTCGTTGAGCGTCTCGAACAGCGGCGCGATGGGCAGCGTCACTTGGCCACCCACCTCTTTCATGAGCAGCGCCACGGTCAGTACATCGGAAGGCTCGCCTGCCATGGAGATGATATAGGTGCCCAACGCTTCGGCATGCTCCTGGGCAATCACCTTGAACGTATCCAGCACTTCTCGTGATTCGGCGGAACACTCCCAGCGGCGCGGGATCAATGGGCGGCGCGAGGCCAGTTCGGAAAGCAGGAACTCCTGGCGCTGGGGCTCGCTCCACTCCTGATAATGACCAAGGTCCAAGGCACTGGTGAGTTCTTCCATCACCTGGGCATGGCGACCCGCTTCCTGACGCAGATCCAGCTTGGTCAGGGTAACGCCGAACACGGCGACCCGGCGCAGCGTATCCAGCAGCGCGCCGTTGGCAATGGTGTCCAGACCCACATCGCACAGCGAGCGATAGCAGGCCAGCAGCGGCGCATACAGCTGATCACGGGTTTCAATGATGGGCCCGCCATCGTAGTTGCGCCCCTCCAGCTGTGCCTTGGCCCAGTCACGGGTAGCTTCCATCTTCGTCAACAGACGCTTGAGCAGCTCCCGGTAAGGCTCGGCGACATCGCCCACTTCGGCCTTCAAGGCGCTGTTGGCCTTCCACATGGAAAGCTCGGTCTTCAGCTGCTCCAGATCGCGCAGATAGAGGTCTGCCGCCATCCAGCGCCCCAGCAGCAGGACTTCCTGGGTCACCTTCGCCGTGACATTGGGGTTGCCGTCGCGATCGCCTCCCATCCATGAGGCATAGCGAATGGGTGCCGCGTCCAGCGGCAGGCGCTCGCCTGCCGTTTCCAGCAACAGGCTATCCAGGTCGCGGTGAAAATCGGGCACCGCCTGCCACAGGGAGTTCTCGATGACCGCAAAGCCCCACTTGGCCTCATCCACCGGGGTGGGGCGTTCGTGGCGAATCTCGTCGGTGTGCCAGGCCTGGCTGATCAGCTCTTCCAGCCGCCCCTGAGCGCGGGCGCCACGCTCTGGGTAATCCTCGGAGCTTTCAATGGCAGTCAGGCACTCATCGATGGCGTCATACTTCTGAATCAGGGTGCGGCGAATGACTTCGGTGGGGTGGGCAGTGAGCACCAGCTCCACGCGCATGTTGGCCAGGGTTTCGACCAGCTTGCAGGGGGAATTGCCCGCCTGCTGGGCGCGACTGAGCAGCTCGCCCAGCACCGGCTGGGTGCCCGGCTTGTAATCCTCCACGCGACGAAACCGGGCGCGGTAATGCTGCTCGGCGATGTTGGCGAGGTTCAGGAACTGGTTGAAGGCACGGGTGACCGGCAGCAGATCGTGCTCGGGAAGCTGGCGCAGATACTCGATCAACTGCCGCTGTTGAAGGGTGTCGCCCTGGCGACCCCGCTTGGCATGGGCACGAATGGTTTCAATCTTGTCGACGAATGACTGGCCCAGGTCGTCGGCGATGGTACGCCCAAGACTGTCACCCAGAATACGGACATTATCGCGCAGCGACTCGTGTAGATCATGGCTCATTGGCGGGGCCTCCTTGCGGGGTCGCGTTGATATGGTGAGTTATTAGCATTGTTCCTGGGCTTTCGCGGCTTGCCAGTGGTATTCCATTTCTTCCAGGGTCGCCTGACCCAGCGGTCGCTCGGCCCTGGCAAGTGCGCCTTCGACATGGCGAAAGCGGCGCTCGAATTTGCTGTTGGTCTGGCGCAGGCACTGCTCCGGGTTGGCCCCCAGAGTACGCGCCAGGTTAGTGACCGCAAACAGCAGGTCACCCACTTCTTCCTGCGCATGCTGGCGGTCGCCGGCGGCCAGCGCCTCTTCGACCTCTACCAGCTCTTCACGAATCTTGTCCAGTACGCCGCGGGCATCGGGCCAGTCGAAACCCACTCGGGCGGCCCGCTTGGAGAGTTTGGTCGCCCTGCTCAGCGCAGGCAGGTTACGCGGTACATCGTCGAGCACCGATACCTCTTCGACGCTGCGCTGCGCGCGCTCTTCGGCCTTGAGCGCTTCCCAGCGGCTGTTGACCTGCTGGGTTGTGACGGCGTCTGCGCTCATGCCAGGCGGGCGGCGAGACGCCAGCGTCCCCTCTGGAAACACATGCGGATGGCGACGCAGCATCTTTTCCGTCAACGTGTGGACGATGTCGTGGAAGTCGAAGCGCTGCTCCTCGGCGGCAAACTGGGCGTAATAGACCACTTGAAACAGCAGGTCCCCCAGCTCTCCGGGCAGCTCATCGAAGGCCCGCCGCTCGATGGCATCGGCAACTTCGTAGGCTTCTTCCAGGGTATGCGGCACGATGGTGTCCCAGTGCTGCTTGACGTCCCATGGGCAGCCCTGCTGCGGGTCGCGCAGCACGGCCATCAGCGTCAACAGGTCTTCCAGGCGGTAGCGCATCAGGCCCCTCCTTTACGGGCGCTTTTTTCGGGGTCGGCGTTACGCAGGCGGCGAACCTCGGTTACGTTGGGCAACTGCTGAATACGCGAGAACAGCCGTCCCAAGGACTCCAGGCCATCCACCTCCAGGGTGATGCGCAGGCGGGCAATGCCCTCGTCGGTATCGGTCAGCGTGTTGACCGCCAGTACATTGACCTTTTCATTGCCCAGCAGGCCCGTGACATCGCGCAGCAAACCCGAACGGTCCCAGGCCTGAATCTCGATGGTCACCGGATAGCGGGTATGGGCGCGTTCGCCCCACTCTACTTCGATAATGCGCTGAGGCTCCTCCATACGCAATTGGAGAATATTGGTGCAATCCTGACGATGCACGGTGACCCCACGCCCTTGCGTGATGAAGCCGACAATCGGCTCGCCGGGCACCGGTCGGCAGCAGTTGGCCATGCTGGTCTTCAAGTTGCCCACGCCCAGCACGGTAATGTCGCTTTTGGTGGCCTTGCTGGGCTGGCGGCGAGGCTTGGCCAGCAGTCGGTCCAACTGCTCCTGGTCATCGGTCTCGCCAAACAGCTGCTGCGCCTGATGCAGTACCTGGCCTATCCGCAAGTCACCGGCGCCCAGCGCGGCGTACATGTCGTCAGCGTTCTGGTAATTGACCGCCTTGGCCAGTTTTGGCAGGTCGAGCCCTTCCACATCCAGACGACGCATTTCACGCTCGAAGAGCGTGCGCCCTTCGTCCAGGTTCTGATCCCGGGCCTGATGCTTGAACCACGCCTGGATCCTGGCCCGCGCCCGCGAGGTGCGTACGTAGCCCAGGCTGGGGTTGAGCCAGTCGCGGCTGGGGCCACCCTTGGTCGCGGTGAGAATCTCGATCTGCTGGCCAGTCTTGAGCTTGTAAGTCAGGGGCACGATACGCCCATTGACCTTGGCACCTCGGCAGCGATGGCCTATTTCGGTGTGTACCCGGTAGGCAAAGTCGATGGGAGTAGCGATACGCGGCAGGTCGATCACGTGGCCGTCAGGGGTGAAAACATAGATTCGGTCCGGCGCCACGTCGCTGGAGAGCCCTTCGCGCAGGTCTCCAAAGCCGCCTACTTCGTCCTGCCACTCCAGCACCTGCCGCAGCCAGGCGATCTTTTCTTCGTAGCTGCGACTCTTGGCATTGGTATCGTGGCCCTTGTAGCGCCAGTGGGCACACACCCCAAGCTCGGCCTCGTCGTGCATAGCGAAGGTGCGGATCTGAATTTCCAGCACCTTGTTTTCCGGCCCCATGACCGCCGTGTGCAGCGACTGATAACCGTTTTTCTTGGGGTTGGCGATGTAGTCGTCGAACTCGTTGGGCACGTGGTGCCAGCGGGAGTGGACGATACCCAGCACGGTGTAGCAGTCGGTGACTTCGGGTACCAGAATGCGCACGGCGCGCACATCGTGGACCTGGGAAAAATCGATCCGCTTGCGCTTCATCTTGCGCCAGATGGAGTAGATATGCTTTGCCCTGCCACTGACATCGTAACGATGGATATGCTGGGCTTCCATGAGGGTCTTGAGGGTTTCGACCACATCGTGAATATAGCGGTCGCGGTCCAGGCGCTTCTCTGCCAGCAACTTGGCAATCGCCTTGTACTCGTCCTCATGCAGGTAGCGGAACGAGAGGTCTTCCAGCTCCCACTTGATCTGGCCAATGCCCAAGCGGTGGGCCAGCGGCGCATAGATATCGGCCACTTCCCTGGCTACCTGCAGGCATTTTTCCCGGGGGGCGTCCTTGACCTGACGCAGCGCGCAGGTGCGCTCGGCAATCTTGATCAACGCGACCCGTACATCTCCCACCATATTGACCAGCATTTTGCGCAGGTTTTCCTGCTGGTTATGCTGGCTCATGCCATGGTTGGGCGCCAAGGGGTAGCTGATGGCGGCCATCTGCAGTACGCCATCGATCAGCTTCGCCACTTCATCGCCAAAGCGCTTGGTCACCCCGTCGAGACTCAGCAACCCTTCGCGCACGGCGCGATACAGCACGGCAGCTTCCAGCGTGGCTTGATCGAGCTTGAGGTCTGCCAGAATATCGGCCATTTCCAGGCCCATGCGAAAACTGGAACCTGGCGACAGCCACACACGATGGGTGCGGGGAGCTTCTCGCTCCAACTGGTCGGCCAGCTCGCAGGCCTGAAGCAGGCGCTCGGGCTCACGCAGGCGCACATCTTCCTGAAGGCGCGTTAACCATTGTTGTATGTCCACCTTTCCGCTTTCTGTCAGCGGCTGGTCTTCACGCACTTTCACCATGACAATGACTCATCCTTTTGGGTGGCGGCTTGCTGCAAATGGCACGCTAGCCCGTATATTCAAACAGCATCAGCGTTTCCATGTGCGCCGTATGTACGAACATGTCGGCCACGACAACGTGCTTGATAGCATACCCTGCATGCACAAGATGTGCTGCATCGCGAGCCAGGGTTGCCGGGTCGCAGGAGACATACGCGACCCGGGCAATGCGGTGGCGGCCCAGCGCCTGACACACCGCCTCGGCACCGCTACGCGGCGGGTCCAGCACCAGTGCATCCACGGGGTGCTGCCGCAGCACCTTGGCCACGGCCTCGGCATTGCTGAGATCCGCTTGTTCCGCGCTGACCGCCAGGACTGCATCGGCATCGCGGGCGTTATGGGCATTGTCGCGCAGCCGTTCGACCATGCCTTGACTCCCTTCGACCGCATGAACGCGAGCGCCTGCAGCGGCCAACGGCAGGCTGAAATTGCCGATACCGGCAAACAGATCCAGCAGCACCATGCCGGGCTTGGGCGCCAACCAGCCTACCACTTGTGCCACCATCTGCTGGTTCACCTCGGCATTGACCTGCAAAAAATCTCCCGGCGCAAAGTCAAGCGACAGGTGGGATGGCAGTGTACTGGCGTCGATGCCCAGCGCCTGCATGTCAACACGCTCTCTCAGCAAAGGTGGCGCACCATACCAGTGCAGCTGGGGCGCTTCGCGCCCCAGCCAGGCACCGACATGTACCTGGTGCTGCTCAGCGAAACGCTGCCAGCGCAGCTCATCGTCAGGCTGCGCCTTCAACTGACGCACCAGCACGACCGTCGCATCCGGGGTCGCCAGAAGTTCGAGGTGGCCGACCGAGCGCGGGGCTTCCAGGCTCGCCAACAGCGCTCGCAGAGGGGCAATGAGCGCCTGCAAGGCAGGCACCAGCACTGGACAGGTGTCGATATCTACCAGCCGATGCGTGCTGGCGGCGCGAAACCCCAGGTGCACCTTGCCCTGGCTATCCACCTTGACACCCAGCCTCGCCCGACGGCGATACGCCGTGGTCTGCCCGTGGAGCAAGCCGATGGCATCATGGGCCAGGCCCTGCCGTGCCAGCAGCTCAACGACCACCTCACGTTTGTGGTGGCGCTGAGTGTCGAGCGCCATATGCTGCAAATCGCACCCTCCGCACTGGCCAAAGTGGGCACAGGGCGGCATCACGCGCAGGGGCGAGGGAGTCAGCAGAGTTTTGACATGCGCCTCATCGAAGCGTTTGCGGGTCACATGGACTGCGACCTCCACTTCCTCGCCGGGCAGCACCCGGTCGATGAATACGGTCTTCCCGGCAGCATTGTGGGCCACCCCTCGGCCATCATGGGCCAGCCGCTCGACGACCAGCGGCGCATCACTGAGGCCGTCAGCCTGGTTTTTCACCGCTCGCCCTGGCGCGCGTGCCAGGCCCGAATGGCCCGATGCGGGGCGTGGGGGCCTCCGCTTACCCAACATGGCCATTTAAACCTCCGGGGCGAACAGGCCCGTGGAGAGATAGCGATCACCACGGTCACAGACGATGAACACGATGACCGCGTTTTCGGTTTGTTCGGCGATGCGCAGCGCACCTGCCAGGCTGCCGCCGGATGAAACCCCTGCCAGAATACCCTCTTCCCGGGCCAGGCGACGCATGTGCTCTTCGGCTTCCTGCTGGGCGATGTCCAGCGTGACATCGACTCTCGGCGCTTCGAAGATGGCGGGCAGGTACTCTTGGGGCCAGCGGCGAATGCCGGGAATACTGGCGCCATCGGCCGGCTGCAGCCCGACGATCTGCACGGCCGGGTTCTGCTCCTTGAGATACCGTGACACGCCCATGATGGTGCCCGTAGTACCCATGGAGCTGACGAAGTGTGTGATCTCACCGTCGGTTTGCCGCCATACCTCCGGGCCGGTGGTGCGATAATGCGCCAGCGGGTTGTCCGGGTTGGCAAACTGGTTGAGCGGCTTGCCCTCGCCTCGGGCAATCATGGCGTCGGCGATATCGCGTGCCTCTTCCATGCCTCCCTCCTTGCTCGCCGAGATGAGCCTGGCGCCATAGGCCGCCATGGCTTGCTTGCGCTCGGCGGAAGCATTTTCAGGCATGACCAGCACCATCTTGTAACCCTTGATGGCGGCCGCCATGGCCAGCGCAATGCCGGTATTGCCCGAGGTCGCCTCGATCAGCGTATCACCGGGACGAATGTCACCACGGGCTTCTGCTTCGCTGAGCATCGACAGCGCCGGGCGGTCCTTGACCGAGCCTGCCGGGTTGTTGCCCTCCAGCTTGGCCAGCAGCGTATTGTTGCGGCCTGCCGTGATTCTTTTCAGACGTACCAGCGGTGTGTTGCCGACCACATCTTCAAGCGTGGGATAATTCATCACACATTCCTTATCGTAACCGTTATGCTGCATTATATCGGTGCTGCCCATGCCTGGACAGGCAACCTTCTGGATTCGATGAGCTTCTTTCATGTCTTTAAACACGCGCCTGCTGTTTGCTCTGCTGGGCTTGCCACTGTTGGTGTACGCCATCATGGCGTTTCTATTGGTGCTTCACGCCGATGCCACGGGCCGCACAGTGCTCGAGGAGAGGCTGGTCAGTACCGCAGAGCTGTTAGCCCCTAGCCTGGGAGAGGCCATGGCCGACGGCGACTCACAACGACTGGAGCGTCTCGCTGGCAAACTGCTGGAGCAACGCAACCTGCGCGCGGTCACCCTGTTTGACGAGCAGGGCAACCGCCTGCTGGTCATGGGTTCCTCGCTGCCGCCCTCCGCTCGGCTGCATGCCCCGGAAGCGACGACCCTCTCCATGGAAGACGATCGATGGCGCGTACAAACACCGCTGACCAGTGAGTCGCTCAGCGGTCGTGGGCGCACTCAAAATGGCTGGCTGGAAGCCGAAGTGGATAGCCGCACGCTAGTACTGGAACGTTACAAACTCATCGCCAGCCTCAGCCTGGGCGGCATGCTGCTGGGCCTGCTGCTGTTTCTGATCGCCTTTGCCATCAGCCGCTATGCCACCCGCCCCATCGAGGAAGCCAGTCAGGCACTTTATCGGCTGTCGCGGGGCGATGATCGTCTGCAGATCACCCCCGCCAGGCCCGTCGAGCTGCACCAGTTGGCAAAGCATATCAACCGACTGGCCGAGTACTTGCAACACGCACGGCGCAATATGCAGGAGCAGATCGAACAAGCGACCAGTGAACTCCAGGAGTCCATGGAGACTATCGAAGAGCAGAATATCAAGCTCGATCTGGCGCACCGCAGCGCCCTGAGGGCCAATGCCATGAAGTCGGAATTTCTGGCCAACATGAGCCACGAAATACGCACCCCGCTCAATGGCATCATCGGTTTTTGTCGACTGCTGGGTCGCTCGCCTCTCGACAGCCGCCAAAAGGAGTGGCTGGACCATGTACGCCGGGCCTGCGACAACCTGCTGATGCTGGTCAACGATGTACTGGACTTTTCGAAACTGGAAGCCGACCGTCTGACCCTGGAAGAAGTGGACGTGGATATCGTGACGCTGGTCGATGAAGTCATTGGCCTCCACGCCCCGGAAGCCCAGCGCAAGCAGCTCAACCTGGTGGCCATGGTTTATGACGACGTGCCCACCCCGCTATGCGGCGACCCGTTACGCATTCATCAGGTGCTGAACAACCTGCTGGGCAATGCCCTCAAGTTCACCCACGAAGGGGATGTGATCGTACGCGTCATGCTGGACAATCAGGAGGGGCAGCACGTCGTCCTGCACATCAGCGTCAGTGATACTGGCATTGGATTGAGTGACGAACACCAGCAGCAGCTGTTCAGCGCCTTCTCTCAGGCAGAGCCCAGCCACTCCCGACAGTTTGGCGGCAGCGGCTTGGGTCTGTCGATCTGCCGCCAACTGATCCAACGTATGGGCGGTGAGATTCGGGTCGAAAGCGAGCTGGGCAGAGGGTCGACTTTTTCGTTTACGCTACCCCTGCTCGCCCACCAGGCAGACGAACGCCCTCCAGAACTGGTGTTGGACAATCCGATCGTACGCTTGCACGAACCTCACTTGCCCACTCGAAACGTGCTGGAACACTTGCTGGAACGCTGGGGCGCATGCCCCGTGTCGTTTATCGATGCAGGCAATGAGGCTCTGTTGGTGATCAGCCTCGAGTACGACGACTTCGAGGGCGAACGCAAAGGCTATTGGCAATCCATCATCGCCCAGACGCCCTGCCCGGTGATCATTCTGGCCAACACCACCAGCTTTGAACTCCCCCATTGGGACCTTCCCCATGGCGGCGACCTGCTCTGCAAGCCGTTCACCCGCGCCCAGCTGGTCACGACGGTGCGACGCTTGTTACAACCCACGGGACTGCCTGCAGGCCAGGAACCAAAGGCACTTGAGCTGGCTAGCAAACCCGTTTCTGGCGCCCCCTTGACGCTGCTGATCGTTGACGACAATACCGCCAACCGCGAACTGCTCAGGGCCATGCTGGAAAGCAGCGCGCTGCGCATCGTACTGGCCGCCAGCGGCAGAGAAGCCCTGGAATTCGCGCGGCAGCAGACTGCCGACATGGTGCTGATGGATATTCGTATGCCCGACATGAACGGTATCGAAACCACCAAGGCGCTGCGTCGTATCAGCGGCAGCTGGGCACGCTGCCCCATCATTGCAGTCACCGCTCACGTGCTGAACAACGAACGCCAGCAGTGGTTGAGTGAAGGCCTGGACGACGTGTTGATCAAGCCCATCAATGACGTTCAGTTGCAGCAGCTGATGCAGCGCTTTTTGGGCATTACGCCCGAACTGGCGTTTGGCGATTCGCTTT
Source organism: Halomonas sp. 141 (assembly GCF_002810305.1). NCBI lineage: Bacteria > Pseudomonadati > Pseudomonadota > Gammaproteobacteria > Oceanospirillales > Halomonadaceae > Halomonas > Halomonas sp. 141. Next base: position 27,819 of record NZ_PINZ01000029.1, on the reverse strand, counting down.
CAACCGCCCCCCTGACCGATACCACTCCCCCGGTAGCGCCCGCGCCTCTGCCCAGTACGCTGCCCCCGGTGGACCTTGCCCTGGGCACGCGTTTGGCGGGTGGAAAGGCGTCCCTGGCCAGGCAGCAGCTGGTCAGGCTGATCGACAGCCTGGAGGAGCACGAACGACAGATGCGCGAGGCGTTCCAGGCAAACGATCTGAACACCTTGCTGGACTGGGTGCACGGGCTGAACGGCGCCAGCCGCTATTGCGGTGCGCCAGAACTGGCCTTGCTGGTGGAAACCATGGAAACCCGTCTGCGCACCAGCGGTCTGCGCCATGTGGATACGCTACTGGAAGAACTTTATGCTGCCATGGCGCGGCTTACCCAGTACCGCGATGGCTTGCTGGAGTGACCGGAGATACGCGGCGCGGGCGTGTGCGATCAGCGCTCCAGCACCACGAATGCCACGGCGTACTCGGCTTCGTCACTTAGGGTAATGTGCGCCGCCGAGGCGCCACTAGCCGCGAAGAGCCGCTGGGCTTCACCACTCAGGTGTAACCCTGGCTTGCCCAGCGTGTCGTTGAGCACCTGGATGTCTCCCCACTGCATGCCCTGGCGCAAGCCAAGCCCCAGGGCTTTCACGAAGGCTTCCTTGGCCGCAAAGCGCTTGGCCAGATAAGCCACCGGGCAGCCTTTGGCCCGCCACACCTGTTGCTCCTGCTGGCCCAGGATGCGCTCGGCAAAACGCTCGCCGTGGCGCTCCAGGGCCTGACGAAACCGAGCAACGCGGGCTATATCAGAGCCAATGCCAACGATCATTCAATGCCCGCAGCAGCCGTGATGGCCATCATGCTCGTCATGCGCATGCTCGTGTTCATGGGCATCCAGCGCGGCCATCAGGCCCGCCTCCTGGCCAGCAATTATCAGCCGCTTCATTTCCTGAACGGCCTCTTTCAGGCCCACAAAGAGGGCGCGCGCAATGATCGCGTGACCGATGTTCAGCTCGTTGACACCGGGCAAGGCAGCAATGGCTTCCACGTTGTGGTAGTGCAGCCCATGCCCGGCATTGACCACCAGCCCAAGGGAGACGGCATGGACCGCTGCCGCGCTCAGGCGGTCATACTCGGCGTTGGCTGTCTCGCTACCCGGCCGAGCTTCGGCATAGGCACCGGTATGCAGCTCGATGGTGGGCGCTCCAGCACGCTTGGCCGCATCGATCTGGGCTACATCGGGGTCGATGAACAGCGATACGTCACAGCCCACGGCTGCCAGACGCTGGCAGGCAGCGGCAATCTGCTCGAACCCGCCTACCACATCCAGGCCACCTTCCGTGGTCAGCTCTTCGCGCTTTTCGGGCACTAAACAGACGTGGGCGGGCCGCACTTCCTCGGCCAGGGCCAGCATCTCATCGGTCACGGCCATTTCGAGATTCATACGCGTGTTGAGCATCTCGGCCAGCAGGCGCACATCGCGGGGCTGGATATGGCGGCGGTCTTCACGCAGATGAACCGTAATACCATCGGCACCGGCCTCTTCGGCCAGCACTGCTGCCTGAACGGGGTCCGGGTAGCGAGTGCCCCGTGCCTGGCGCAGGGTGGCGACGTGATCGATGTTGACGCCCAGTAGAATACGGGGAGGATGCATCGTGACTCTCCATTGGATGGCACACCGAGGCCATCATTGCTTGTCTGAGAACTGCTTGTCTGAGAATTGCTTGTATGAGAGAGGCCCGCCTAGCGCTGACGACGGCGGGCCAAATCCATCATCAGCTCGCGCGAGCGTAGCGCCACCGCCCCCAGGTGGGGCGCCAGCGCTGCTCGCATGAGCGCTTTCAAGGCACTGGCCAGACTCTCTGATTCCCAGTCGCCCTGCTCGATATAGCGTAAGGTACGACCGTCGATCCCTCGTTCGGCGGGCAGGAAGCCACGGCTGACAGCGTCGAACCGATAGCGGCCATGGGGGTCCAGAGGAGCGCCTTGAGGCGTGCAGAAGCGCGGCGTGGCTTCCAGGGCTTCCAGTAACGCCCACTCATAGCGTCTCAGCGCCAACCCGCGCTCGGCGGGCACCGGAAGGGCCTCCAGCAGCACGCTGTAAAAGGCAAACACATTCGCGGATGCCAGTTCCAGCGGCAGCAAACGGGTGGCAATCTCATTGGCATACAGGCCACACAACAGCCCTTCTCCCGCCAACAGGGCGGTCTGCCCCCGGGACTCCATCAGGGTCAGGCGCTTCAGCTCGCGCTCGCCGCGCCAGGCGATGAAAAGCGGCGTAAAGGGCTGCAAACGCTGGCGCGACTTCGAACCGGGGCGCTGCCCACCCTGAGCCACCGCGCGGATGCGCCCGTGGTTGAGCGTCAACAGGTCGACCAGCGCGCTGGTTTCCCGATACGCCTTACGGTGCAGCAGAAAGGCAGGCTCGGGGGTCATGGCCGTGCTCAATCCAGGTCGTAACCCAGGCTCTTCAAGGCACGCTCATCGTCCGACCAGCCCCGCTTGACCTTGACCCACAGGTTGAGCATGACCTTGGTGCCCAGGGCACGCTCCATGTCCAGCCGCGCCTCTCGGCCGATACTCTTGATCCGATCGCCATTTTCACCGATCAGAATCACTTTCTGGCCCTGACGCTCCACCAAAATCAACGCGCTGATATGGGTCACCCGCTCGGTTTCACGGAACTCCTCGATTTCGACGGTCATCTGATAGGGCAGCTCATCGCCCAACTGACGCATGACCTTTTCACGCACCAGCTCGGCGGCCATGAAGCGCAGACTCTTGTCGGTGATCTGGTCTTCCGGAAAGAAGTGAATGCTCTCTGGCAGATGCTTGGCCACCTCATCTTCCAGCGCTTCTACCTGGGTGCCGTGCTTCGCTGAAATGGGGATGACGGCAGCAAACTCACGCCGTGCACCCACCTCTGCCAACCAGGGCAGCAGATCGGCCTTGTCCTGCAGGCGGTCGACCTTGTTCACTGCCAGAATCACCGGCGCAGTGACATGCTCAAGGCGCTTGAGCACCGCCTGGTCTTCATCGGTCCAACGTGTGCGATCGATGATGAAGACGACACAATCCACGTCGCGCAGCGCCTGAGTGGCCGCCTGGTTCATGAACCGGTTGATCGCCTTGTTGCGGTCCTTGGACATGATGTGCATGCCCGGGGTGTCTACATAGATGAACTGTGTCTCATCAACGGTCTTGATGCCCATCACCTGATGGCGAGTGGTTTGCGGCCGCCGGGAGGTAATCGAGATCTTTTGCCCCAGAATCCGGTTCATGAGGGTTGATTTGCCTACGTTGGGACGGCCAACGATGGCCACGAATCCGCAGGTTTGGCTCATGATTTGTCTCCGGAGGGTTGTTCAAGATAGGACAGGGCTTCTTCCGCCGCCTGCTGCTCGGCATGCCGACGGCTAGGGCCTTTGCCCGTGGTATGCTCGTTCAATAGATCGATGTAACACTCCACGGTAAACGTCTGGGCATGCGCCTCACCCTTGACCGAGACCACTTCGTAGCGCGGCAACGCTGCCTGGCGTGACTGCAGGAACTCCTGCAAACGTGTCTTGGGGTCCTTTTGCGTGTCCTGGAGAGAGATATTGTCCAGCCTGTCAGCATACCAGGCCAGTACCCGGTCACGCACGGCGTCCATGCCTGCATCCAGGTAGATGGCCCCGATCACGGCCTCCACGGCATCGGCTAGAATGGATTCACGGCGATGACCACCGCTTTTCATCTCTCCCGAGCCAAGACGCAGGCACTCGCCAAACGACATTTCACGAGCCAGCTCGGCCAGGGTCTGGCCCTTGACCAGGCGCGCGCGCAGGCGAGAAAGCTGGCCTTCACGCGCCTGAGGGAAGCGCTGAAACAGCGCTTCGGCAATGATAAAGTTGACGATAGAGTCACCCAGAAATTCCAGGCGCTCATTGTTGCGACCACCATAGCTGCGATGGGTCATGGCCAGTTCCAGTAGCGTTGGGTCGCCAAAGGTGTGGCCGATTCGTCGGCAAAAAGCGGTTAAGGAATTGCTCACGATGCTCCTACGTCATTGACGTTATACAAAATAACCACGCTGACCTTGTTGCTTAGCAGGTGCTTCATTCGATGCGCCGCACACTGCTGAAGCTGGGCAAACCACCATCCCAGTGCATCCAGACTGCAAAGGCGCGCCCGACGATATTGTCTTCCGGAACAAAGCCCCAGTAGCGGCTATCGTTGGAGTGATCACGGTTATCGCCCATGGTGAAATAGTGCCCTTCCGGCACCACCACTTCACGCATTTGCGGCCCCGGATCACGCGGGTTGTTATAAATGAAATGGCTCGCTTCGCCCAGCTGCTCTTCCAACAACAGCTGCTGGGGTGACAGTGCCGGGCCCTCTTCGACCAGCACCTTGCTGACTGCTTCGCCGTTCACGTAGAGCTGCTTGCCTTCGTAACGAATGCGATCTCCGGGCAGCCCCACCACACGCTTGATGAAGTTCACCGAGGGCTCGTCCGGGAAACGAAACACCATGACATCGCCACGCTCCGGGTCGTCCACTTCCAAAAAGCGGTGATGCACCACGGGCAAACGCAGGCCGTAGGCAAACTTGTTCACCAGAATGAAGTCCCCGACTTCCAGCGTCGGCTTCATGGAGCCAGAGGGGATCTGGAACGGCTCGACGATGAAGCTCCGCACTACCAGCACTACCAGCAGTACAGGGAAGAAAGAGCGTGAGTAATCAACCGGCCATGGCTCCTTGAGGAGCTTTTCCCGGGTGGCATCGTCCAGCCCGTCTACCGTGGCCGCTTCGGCAGTGGCCGCCCGCTCACGGCGCTTGGGCCGCAGCACCAGCACATCCAGCAGGAAGATGGCCCCGGAGAGTACGACGGCAAGTACCAGTAATAATGAAAAATCCATGTGGGGTCGAGTCCCTAGTCGTTAACCTTGAGCACAGCAAGGAAGGCATCCTGGGGAATTTCAACACGCCCCACCTGTTTCATCCGTTTTTTACCGGCTTTCTGTTTTTCCAGCAGTTTCTTCTTACGGCTGACGTCGCCGCCATAACACTTCGCGGTCACGTTCTTGCGTAGCGCCTTGACTGTCGAGCGCGCGACCACCTGCCCACCAATGGCAGCCTGAATGGCCACGTCGAACATCTGACGCGGAATCAGCTCTTTCATCTTCTCGACCAGCAGACGGCCGCGAGTGTGCGCATGATCCCGGTGGATGATGACCGCCAGCGCGTCGACCTTGTCGCCGTTGATCAGCACGTCCAAGCGCACCAGTTTGGCGGCCTCAAAACGCTCGAAGTTATACTCCAGCGACGCGTAACCGCGAGAAATCGACTTCAAGCGATCGAAGAAGTCCATGACCACTTCCGACATCGGCAGCTCGTAGGTGAGCTGAATCTGGTTGCCCAGAAACTGCATGTCCAGCTGGGTACCACGGCGCTGCTCACACTCGGCAATCACGTTGCCCACGTACTCCTGGGGCACCAGAATGCTGGCCCGAACGATGGGCTCGCGCATCTCGTCGACGTCGGCCATGTCCGGCAGTTTGGAGGGGTTGGAGACATATTTGATGTCGCCATTTTTCATGGCCAGCTCATACACTACCGTGGGTGCGGTGGTGAGCAGGTCCAGGTCGTATTCGCGCTCCAGACGCTCCTGGATGATTTCCATGTGCAAGGTGCCGAGGAAGCCCACGCGGAAACCGAAGCCCAGGGCGTCCGAGTTTTCCGGCTCGTACTCCAGCGACGCATCGTTTAGCGCCAGCTTCTCCAGCGCATCGCGGAAGTCTTCGTAGTCATCGGCGCTGACCGGGAACATACCGGCATACACCTGCGGCTTGACCTTCTGGAAACCCGGCAGGCGCTCGACATCCGGGGTTTTGGTATGGGTGATGGTATCACCGACCGGGGCACCGTGGATTTCCTTGATCCCCGCCACCACGAAACCGACCTCCCCTGCGCGCAGGATATTGGTCTCCTTACGCAGCGGCGTGAAGATGCCCACTTCGGTGGCGTTCCAATCCCGCCCGGTCGATTTGATGCGAATCTTGTCGCCCTTACGCAGCGTACCGTCGAACAGCCGCACCAACGAAACGACGCCGAGATAGTTGTCGAACCAGGAGTCGATGATCAGCGCCTGCAAGGGGGCATCCGGGTCCCCTTTGGGGGGCGGAATATCGCGTACCAGACGCTCCAGCAACGCGTCGATACCAATACCGCTCTTGGCCGACACCTGGCAGGCATCGGTGGCATCCAGCCCGATGATCTCTTCCACTTCCTGAGAGACGCGGTCCGGGTCGGCTTGGGGCAGATCGATCTTATTGAGCACTGGCAGCACTTCCAGGCCCTGCTCGATGGCGGTGTAGCAGTTGGCCACCGACTGAGCTTCGACACCCTGAGCGGCGTCCACTACCAACAGCGCTCCTTCACAGGCGTATAGCGAGCGGGATACTTCGTAGGAGAAGTCCACATGCCCTGGCGTATCGATGAAGTTGAGTTGATAGACCTGGCCATCGGCTGCGGTGTAGTCCAGCGTCACCGACTGCGCCTTGATGGTAATGCCACGCTCGCGCTCGATATCCATGGAGTCGAGCACCTGCTCCTTCAGCTCACGCTCGGTCAGACCACCGCAGGTCTGGATCAGACGATCGGAAAGTGTCGATTTACCGTGGTCGATGTGGGCGATGATTGAGAAATTGCGAATATGCTTGAGCTTTCCGCCGGAAACGTCATGAGACATCGAGTGTGTTCTGCCTTATTGGTACGCAAGCGATGGTGTTGGGGACCGCGCCAACAAGGCGTCACGTGAGCACCGCACCACTGCATTGCCAAAGTTCGTCAAAAGATAAGCGCTATTGTAGCGATATGCGGGGGATAGGAACAGCAGTCCGGCGAGAACCGCCGGACTGGAAGGAACGAAAGGTGTGATTATTCCAGACGCAGCGCCACGAACAGCGAGCGACCATCACGATACAGGCGCAGCGGAATAGCGCGGTCGGTGGGCAAGCCTTCGACGATGCGCACCAGCTCATCAGCAGAGGCAACGCTGCGGTGATCGAGGCTAACCAGAATATCTCCCGGGCGAAGCCCGGCCTGAGCGGCAACGCTGTCTGGCTCTACCTGACGAACTTCAACACCCCCTGTGATATTGAGCCGTTCGCGAGTGGCTTCATCCACTTCGGCCACAGCGACACCTAGTCGCATCTGGCTATCGCTGCTGGCGGCCTGCTCGGCGCCCTGGGCGTCCGGCCAGCTACCTAATTCGATGGTTTCGGTTACCTGGTCGCCATCGCGCATCAGGGTAAGCTCTACATCGCTACCGGGCGCCACACGACCAATAAGGCGCGGCAACGTGCTGGAGCGGTCAACCTCTTCGCCATTGACCTCCAGAATCACATCCCCAGCCTGCAGGCCACCCTGCGCGGCGGGCCCCTCAGGGTCCAGATCGGCAATCAGCGCACCAATGGCCTCGCTCATACCAAACGACTCGGCCAGATCGCGAGACACCGGCTGGATCATCACGCCCAGCCAGCCACGGTTCACCTGACCATCTTCACGCAGCTGGCTGGCAACGTCCATGGCGACGTTGATCGGAATGGCGAACGACAGACCCATGAAACCACCGCTACGGGTGAAGATCTGCGAATTGATACCGACGACTTCACCTTCCAGATTAAACAGTGGGCCACCGGAGTTACCCGGGTTGATGGCCACGTCGGTCTGGATGAAGGGGACATAGGCGTCCCGTGGAAGCGTTCGGTTGATGGCACTGACGATGCCCGCAGTGACCGAATGGTCGAAGCCGAAAGGCGAGCCAATGGCCGCTACCCACTCTCCGACCTTGAGCTCGTCGGAATCCCCCAACGTGAGCACCGGCAGGTCGCTGGCATCGATCTTGAGCAGGGCAACGTCGGTTTGCACGTCGCTGCCAATCAGCTCGGCGGGCAGTTCGCGACGGTCGTTGAGGCGCACCAGAATTTCATCGGCATCCTGCACGACGTGGGCGTTGGTCATCACGTAGCCATCTTCACTGATGATGAAGCCAGAGCCTAATGACTGTCGTTCCTGGCTACGCCCCTGACCACCACTGGGCGGCGCTGGAAAACTGTCACCAAAAAAGTGGCGAAAGATTTCGGGAATGTCCTGACCACCAAAGCCTTGTATCGACGGCGAGCTGCTGCGCTGCACCGTGCGTGTGGTAGAAATGTTGACGACGCCCGGCGCGGCTTCTTCTACCAGCACCGTGAAATCGGGCAAGGTTTGCGCCTGGGCACTGTGGCCCACCATGAACAGCGCAACCAGGCATAACCATAACGTTGAGGGGAGAACCAAGCGCTTCATGAAACAGCTCCTAGTCAAGCAGGGACGACACCATGGAAGTGCAACTCTTAGCGAGCTACAGGACAACTAACTGACCAAGCGCGGGCGGAAGCGTTCCATCCCCCCACGCATGAGAAATCTCAGCGCCACCAGGGCGCACATTAGGGTGCCAAAAAAGGCACCCACGCTTACCCATTGACGCTCTACGGACAAGGCGAGCGCCCCGGACACCACCAGCGCCAGCAGCATTGGGGCGGCATACACGAGCAGTGCCAGATAGCCAACGGCTTGCCGCTCCACTGCCAGCGTCACCCCACTGCCTACAGGGTAGCGTTCTGCCAGCTGGCTCTCCAGGCAGTCAGCCTGCACCTCGACGCGCGGGTGCTGACGGCGTGCCAGCAGACCCATGCCACAACCGCGCCCTTTGGCACAGGCATCACATTCGCTGGCCACCGACACATCCACTATCAGCCGCCCTTGGGCATACCCCACCACGCGACCGGTGCGATAAAGCGAGGTACACGTCGTGTGCTCGGTCAATGACATCAGGGCTGAATCACGATGGACTGAACGATACGACGCATGACATCAGACGGCAACTCGCCGACACCGACTAGCTGCCAGCGCTGATCGCCGACCTCGACCAGCGATACCGTGGCCGTAGAAACACCTAACTGGTGGCTGCCTTCCGACAGCGTCTGCTGTTCGACGGGCGCTGCAAACAGACTGATAGACGCCAAGCCATCGCTGTAAACACGCTGACCCGATAACGAGCCGGTCTCGACCGGCTGGGAAACGAAGCCATCCGGCAACCACTCAGCCTGCCAACTCATCGCAGGCTCCTCCGGCGAAGCAGGATGGGCAATCTCGCCTTCATACAGAACCGGGGCTTGCAGCTGAGTAATCTGAAACGTTTCCAGCGCCCGCGATTGGCTATCACGCATGACATGCTTGAGCAGCAGCCCCGTCTCTTTGTCTAGCCACCACTCATGCTGATAGCGCTCGCCATCCTGCGGCGCAAACTTGAGCTGCACGGCTTCGCGACCCGCGACACGATCATCGTTGAGCAGCTCGATCTCATAATAATGGGCTACGTGCGCCGCCCAGGCTTCCGCTGCGCTGCTGGTCTCTTGATCTTCTGGGGTAAAGCGGGCGCGATAGCCCACGGCGGACTGACGCTCGACACTCACGGAAGGGCCATCCAGATGCTGAACGACCTGCTGCCGAACGCCATCTCGAATACGATGTGAAAGCGCCAGGGTACGCACTCCCAAAGCATCGATGGAGACGGCCCTGGCCTGGAAGTCGTAGCAGTGACCGGCCTGCTTGCTGAGCACAAGCCAATCCTGAACGTTGGCGGGCGCGGTAAAGGAGGTAAGGTCATCGCAGCTGAATGCGGGCGTTTGCTCTGCGATGACCGGCGTGGAAAAGGAGAACAGGCTTACGAGCCCAGCAGACGCTGCGGTCTGGATTCTCCACTGTCGGCACTTGTCCATCGCCATAATGCTCAGGCCACTCTCTCCAACATTAACGCTGTCCCAGAGGTTCGGTGACCGAAGAGCGCATCAGCGGCATCCAGCTGTCACCACCGCCACTAGCCGCCCCTTGAGCATGCTGCTCCAGGTAGGACTGCAACAGACGCAACTGATCGATATCGATAGACGTTGGCTGCTGAGCCATGACGCTTTGCGGCGCAGACGGAGCCGCGAAACCGGCTTCGCTGACGTTCATCAAGCCGCTATTGCCTGCCTGCCCATTGATCCGGAACGGCGTGGGCTCGAACATCGGCATATCGGAGGCTGCCAGGGCTCCCGTCTGGGCACCAGACAAACTGACCGGCTGTACCTGCGCACCCACTCCAGCGCCGGGCTGAACGGCAATGTTGCCATCAGGCTGGCCGCTCGACCCTGTACCGCTATTGAAGAACTGGACGCCCGTAATCACCATCAGGGAAACGGCCGCTGCCACACCAGCACCGCGAGCAAACGAGACGCCGCCGACACGGCTGTTCGATGCCGCGACGGGCTCTGCCATCGGGACGGGCTCGTTACGCAACCGATCCATGATGCCCGCCGAAAGATCGACGCTGACATCCACTTCGCGTTCGCGTTGCATCATGCTGCGCGCCAGATGATAGCGGCGCCAAGTCTCAGCCGCGTCGGCGTCGTCAGGTAGTGATTTCAACACTCGGCGAAGTTCCAACTCATCACTTTCGCCGTCCATCAACGCGGAAAGTGACTCCCGTGTGTTTTGACTCATACTTCACACCCTCACACTGTGTTTGAAGAAGCTTCACGACAACACGGCTAGTGCGTGTTTTAGCCGCAAAACCTCGCAGGCCAAGACTTGGATTATCTATCACCGTCTGCACAACGCCATGGCCCTACTGGCAGGCAACATGAGCTTGCTGTTAACGGCTCAACTCATTAGCGCTGGCAGCCCTTATGACGCCTGACTCGCCAGACAGTTCACAAAAAAAGCAAAAACGTAAATGTTTGTGTCCATGCATAGGCAGCATCCCCACGCTCAGGGCTCTTCACGACTGTTGCGCGCCGTAGTGACCAGCGGTCGAATGTGCTCGTCTACCGCCTCCCGGGCACGGAAAATACGCGAGCGCACTGTACCCACCGGACACTGCATGATCTGCGCGATGTCTTCATAGGCCAACCCATCAAGTTCACGCAGGGTGATGGCCGTGCGCAGGTCGTCCGGTAAGCGCTCGATGGCCTCGAACACAGCAGCTTCCAGCTGATCACGGGCAATGGAAGCCTCGGGAGACTCGGAATCAGCCAGCCGACCACTTTGATCGACGATTTCAGCATCGACGATATCCAGGTCACTACCGGGCGGGCGGCGTCCTCTGGAGACCAGATGATTCTTCGCCGTATTGATGGCAATTCGATACATCCAGGTGTAGAAAGCGCTTTCCGCACGAAACTTGCCCAACGCGCGATACGCCTTGATGAACGCTTCCTGCGCCACATCCTGCACTTCGGCATGGTCATGCACATAGCGCCCAATAAGGCCAATGATCTTGTGTTGATACTTCTTTACCAAAAGATCGAAAGCGCGTGTGTCGCCTTTCTGGGCACGCTCAACCAACTGCTGGTCCGTTTCACGAGTGCCCATTCACACGCTCCTTCCGCGCCGGTATCACACCGGCCGCTTCATATTCTTGTCGCCCTGTTGATCGGGCCTTCACAGCAAGCAGCATAGTGTCCCTTGGGCATTGATTAATCGTCATGGAGAGCACCGGGCGATGAGGCCCGGGTGCCCCACCTGTTCTGGAGGGCGTTTGGTGGCATAACGCCAATGCTGTCTAGTGTTACGCGTTCTTTGCAGCGCATCAAGCGCTTACCCCCTTTCTTGAAACCCTGTGGCTGACATTTTTCCTTAATGCAAAGTTCCGTAACAATTGATTTTTACCACCGTGACACGCCATAGTAGTGACCACTTTTCGCCCATCGCGCATGTACAGGTAGCAAGATGTCTGATCAACAGGTTAGCAATCTCAACGTCCTCGCTCAGGACGTTCTCACCACCCCCGACGCTCTGAAGTCGGCCATTCCCCTCACCGAAGCCGCCGAGCGCTCCGTCGTGGAAGGCCGCCGCGTCATTCAGAACATCCTGGATGGCAACGACCCGCGCCTGCTGGTGGTCGTGGGCCCCTGCTCCATCCATGACGTGGATGCTGCACTGGATTACGCCCGCCGCCTGCGCGCGCTGGCTGACAAGGTGAGCGATAGCCTGTACATCGTGATGCGCGTCTATTTCGAAAAGCCGCGCACCACCGTGGGCTGGAAAGGGCTGATCAACGACCCCCACCTGAACGACTCATTTGAAATCGACGAAGGCCTGCACATCGCCCGTAAACTGCTGGTCGACCTGGCCGAGATGGGCTTGCCCCTGGCCACGGAAGCGCTGGACCCGATCTCGCCCCAGTACCTACAGGACTGCATTAGCTGGTCAGCCATTGGCGCCCGTACCACCGAGTCACAAACCCATCGCGAGATGGCCTCAGGCCTCTCCTGCCCGGTCGGTTTCAAGAACGGCACCGACGGCAGCCTGGATGTCGCCATCAACGCCCTGCAGTCGGTGGCCAACCCGCATAACTTCCTGGGCATCAACCAGGCGGGCCAGGTCGCCATCATCCGCACCCGGGGCAACGCTTACGGCCACGTGGTACTGCGCGGCGGCAACGGCAAGCCCAACTACGACAGCGTCAGCGTTGCGCTGGCCGAAAAGGAGCTGAGCAAGGCCAAACTGTCGGCCAACATCATGATCGACTGCTCCCACGCCAACTCCAACAAGGACCCGGCCCTGCAGCCACTGGTACTGGAAAACGTGACCAACCAGATTCTGGAAGGCAACCGCTCCATCATCGGCCTGATGGTCGAGTCCAACATTGGCTGGGGTGCCCAGAAAGTGCCCGCCGACCTGAGTCAACTGCAGTACGGCGTCTCGATCACCGATGCCTGTATCGACTGGGACACGACCGTCGAAACCTTCACGCGCATGAACGAGAAACTGGCCCCGGCACTGGCCAAGCGTATTGCCTGAAGCTGACCCGCCAACGCCCCGCCGGACCCTCCGGCGGGGCGTTTTTTTATGGGCATCACCCGCCGCCGATTTCAGGCCTGAATGTCACGTCTGAACGGGGGCAAGGCATCCAGCAGCGCCTGACCGTAGCGCCGCGTGATCACGCGGCGGTCCAGCAGCGTGATCACCCCCCGGTCGTTCTCCTTGCGGATCAACCGACCACAGGCCTGCACCAGCTTGATGGAGGCATCGGGCACGCTGATACGCATGAAAGAGTTGCCGCCCTGGCTTTCGATCCACTCGGCCAACGTGGCGCCCACCGGGTCATCGGGCACCGCAAAGGGTAATCGGGTGATGACCACATGGGTCAGGTAATCCCCGGGCAGGTCGATACCTTCTGCAAAGCTGGCCAAGCCGAAGATGATGCTCCCCTTGCCGCTATCGACCGCTGCTCGATGCCGTTCGATCAACTCCCGCTTGGGCAGCGCATCCTGCGCCAGCAAGCGCTCTTTCAAGGCCGCTGGCAGCACTTTTTCTACCGCCCTGAGCTGGGCCCGGGACGAAAACAGTACCAGCACCGCTTCATCCTCCCCCAACTGGGAGACACAGCGCACGATGGCACGCTCATGGGCCTCTCGGTCGCTGGGGTCCGTGGCTTCGACAGGCACGCGCAGCACCGCGTTGGCATAATCGAAGGGGCTAGGCAGCGCCTGGTACCGATAGCGACTGGCCAGGCCAGCGCGCTCCTGAATACGCTCGAAGCGCCCCAGTGCCGTCAAGGTGGCAGAAGTGACCACCGCGCCGTGGCAACGCCCCCACAAATGCTTGGCCAGCGTATGCGCCGCCGAGACGGGGCTGGCGGAGAACTCGATTTCGGGCTCACCGGCTACACGACTCAGCGTGATCCAGCGCGCACAGGGCGGCGCATTGGGCGGGTCCTGCTCGCTGAACGCCTGCCAGAGCGCGTGGGCTTCCAGGGCGCGACCATGCAGCAGCGCCACCAGCGGTAGCCAGGCTTCGGCCTGATCGCGGTCCAGCCCCGTCTGCTTGTCCGGGTCCAGGCTCTCACGCAGAATATCGGCAATGCTTTCCAGACTGCGTGATAGCGTGGCAAACATCACCAGCAGCTGCCGCGCCTGCTCGCGCAGCGCTTCCGGCACCTCGCCCTTCTCGAAACGCTGCTGGTGGCTGGCCTCTTCATCCGCCAGCCCCTGCTCACGCCCGGCCAGCTGATGCCCCAGGCTGAACACGTCTCCCAGGGCAGGCTCCAGGCCATGCAACACTTCAGGCAGGCTGGCCAACAGCCGGGCCACGGTGGGCTGAACCGCCAAACCCTGGTGAAGATCGGTCAAGCTGCTGCGCAGCGTCTTGAGCCAGCGCAGACAGCCATGCACCGCGAAGCGGTGGGCAAAGTGCGACAGCGCCTTGTCCGGCAGGTGATGGCCTTCGTCGAAGATGAAGATACAGTCGGCAGGGTCCGGCAGAATGGCGCCGCCCCCCAGGGCCAGGTCCGCCAGTACCAGATCGTGGTTGGCCACGATGACATCGGCATCTTCCAGCTCACGACGTGAGCGGAAGAACGCGCAAGCACCGAAATGGCCGCAGCGGCGCCCGGTACACTGGCGGTGATCGACGGTGAGCTGACGCCAGTGGGCATCATCGATGGTGTCAGGCCAGGTATCACGGTCACCCTGCCACTCGCCCTTGCCATAGGCATCGGCCAGGTCGCTGGCAAGCACCTGATAGTCGCTGCTATCGCTTTGCAGGGAGTGCTCGAACAGCGACATGGTCGGGTTTGGCTCACTGCCCTCCAGGGCCTGATCCAGCCGCGCCACGCACACATAGCGCCCGCGCCCTTTGGCCAGCGCGTAGCGAAAGGCGATGCCACTGTGCTGGGCCAGCGAGGGCAGGTCCTGGTGCAACACCTGCTCTTGCAGAGCCACCGTCGCCGTGGACACGATCAGCCGCTTGCCCTTCGCCTTGGCAATGGGCAAGCCTGCAATCAGATACGCCAGCGTCTTGCCCGTGCCGGTACCGGCTTCCAGTACACAGACGTGGCTGTCGCTGGTGCGCTTGCCATCGCTGTCGCACTGAATATCGCCCAGGGTGCGGGCAATCTCGGCGATCATCAGCCGCTGACCGTAGCGTGGGGTCAGCGCTAACTGCTCCACCACGTTACGGTACGCTTGCTGAATATCGGCCTTGAGCGCGTTATCCAGCATGTGCGTTACAGCATGCCTTCCGGCGGATGCTCGCAGGGCAGCTTGCCGTTGATGTAGCGCTCGATTTCCGGCAGCGAGAAGGCGTCTTCTTCACCCACGAAGCTGATCGACACCCCTTTGGCACCGGCACGACCGGTGCGGCCAATACGGTGCACGTAGTCTTCCGGGTCTTCCGGCAGGGTGTAGTTGATCACGTGGCTGACGTCTTCGATGTGAATACCACGACCGGCCACATCGGTGGCTACCAGTACCTGAATCTCGCCTTCCCGGAAGCTCTCCAGCGTCTTGATACGCTGATTCTGGGGCACGTCACCCGACAGCATGGCGGCACTCACGCCAGCTTTTTTCAGCAGGTCATCGAGTTTGCGCACCAGATCCCGACGGTTGCCGAACACCATGACCCGCTCGAAGCTCTCCTGCTCCAGCAGCTTGACCAACAGGCGCTGCTTGTCGTCATCCGACACCAGGTACACGCGCTGGTCGATATCGGCCTGATTCTCTACCGTGACTTCGATCTCGACGTGGGCCGGTTCCTGCGTCCACTGGCTGGCCAGGTTGAGAATGTCGTCGGTGAAGGTGGCCGAAAACAGGAACGTCTGACGCTCCTCTTTCCTAGGGGTGTAGCGGATGATGCGCTTCACATCCGGGATGAACCCCATGGAAAGCATGCGATCCGCTTCATCGAGCACCAGCACTTCGGTCTCGGACAGGTCGATGTCGCGCTTCTGATGGAAGTCGAGCAGACGGCCAGGCGTGGCCACCAAAATATCGAGTTTCTTGCCGAGGCTCTCACGCTGTTTCTGGTAATCCATGCCACCGACCACGCTGGCCACGTTCAACGACGTGAAGCGGGCGAGCGCCTTGGCGTCTTTCTCGATCTGCAGCGCCAGTTCGCGGGTGGGGGCGATGATCAGCGCACGGGGAGCCCCCTGCTTCTGGCCATCCGGCGCGGGCTCTTCCAGGAAGTAGGCCAGCACGGAAATCAGGAAGGCAGCGGTCTTGCCGGTGCCCGTCTGGGCCTTGCCCACAATGTCGCCACCCAGCAGTGTGTGGCGCAGCGCCTCTGCCTGAATGGGGGTGCAGTATTCATAGCCCTGGGCATGAATAGCGCGCATCAAGGGCAGCGGCAGATCAAAGTCATGGAAGCGCCACTTGCCGGCAACGGCGGGCACCTGAAACTGACGAAGATCCCAGTTCGACTGACGGCGACGCGGCTTGCGACGACGGCGTTTAGGCTTGCGGTTCTGGTCCGATGCTGTGATCTGTTCCGACTCGCTCATAGGCTGTGTATCTGTCCATTGCTGTGGAGGTTAGGCATCACGAATCGCGCATTGTAGCAGGGCTTGGCGATAAGAGCGCGCTCTGCTGTCGAAGGAGCGCCCTTGCCTGTTAGAATGAGGCATAAATTAACCCAAGGAGCGCGACGATGACGCGTAAGAAAAAGACTCGTTCACTGGCAGACAAGGTGACGATCCGCACCGGTCGCCGCAAGGATTACAAAAAGTGGCGCCATGAAAACCCGGATCAGGTGACCTCATCACGCCGTTTCGTGGCCAAGAAACAGCAACAGCGCAAATTGCAGGCCGTGCGCAAGCTGGCACGCCAGCAAAGTGGCCAGAACATTGCCATCCACCCCGACAAGGGGAGCGACTCCTCTTCGGGAGAGCCCTCCTGATGCGTCTGGTGTCTTTCAATATCAACGGCATCCGGGCAAGGCTGCATCAGCTTCAAGCGCTCATCGATACCCATCGCCCTGATGTGATCGGCCTGCAGGAAATCAAGGTGCAGGATAGCGAATTCCCACTGGCCGATGTGGAAGCCATGGGGTACCACACCTTTCACTATGGCCAAAAGGGCCACTACGGTGTGGCCTTGCTCTGCCGACAGAAACCTCAGCAGGTCTTCTACGGCTTTCCTGATGATGAGGAAGATGCTCAGCGACGCATGATCGGCGTGCGCCTGCTGACCACCGACGGCCAGCCGGTCACCGTGTGGAACGGCTACTTCCCCCAGGGCGAGAACGTCGAACACCCCACCAAATTTCCTCACAAGGAGCGCTTTTACCAGCAGCTGGCCAATCTGCTGGCCACGCAGCACTCCCCGGAAGAGCATCTCGCCGTCATGGGTGACTTCAACATTTCCCCCGAAGACCAGGACATCGGCATTGGGGAAGCCAACCGAAAACGCTGGCTGCGTGATGGCAAGGCCAGCTTTCAGCCCATCGAGCGGGAGTGGCTAGCGGGCATCAAGGCGTGGGGGCTCAGCGACAGCTATCGGCTCTGCCACCCCGACAACAGCGAATGGTTCAGCTGGTTCGACTACCGCTCGAAGGGCTTTGATCGGGAGCCCAAGCGTGGGCTGCGCATCGACTACATCCTTGTCTCGCCCCCTCTGGCACAGCGGGTCACTGATGCAGGTATCGACTATCCCCTGCGCGCCATGGAGCGACCTTCGGATCACGCGCCCACCTGGAGCGACTTTTCGCTGACACTGGCGGACTGACCTGCGCCCTGGCTGCCGCCCACCCGGGCGGCACGGCTCATCCCCTGAGCCCCCTCAATCGAAATAGCCAAGCCACTGCTCGGCCTGTTCGTCGCCCAACTCCGCCGCTCGCGAGAGCGCCTCTTTCGCCAGCGACTCATTACCCCACGCGTAGGCCAACTGACCATACTGGCGCCAATCGTCAGCCGTTTGAGTAGTATCAGCCAGCGCCTGCCAAGCGTTCAGGGCATGCTCGACATGCCGGGCCTGCTGCCAGGCCGTGGCTCGCAGGCGCAGCGTCTCTTCATCATCAGGCAGCTCCCCTGCTTCCAGCGCTGCCTCCAGATGCTCACCGGCACGCGCTGGCGTGCCCCCTGCCAGGTGCAGCCGAATCAGGGTCAAACGATCCTCGGGTGCAGTGAACTTGCCCATCTGCCAGGCCGCTTCCCAGACGCCGGCGGCAGCGCCCAGCAGCCCCGCCTGCTGCGCCAATCCAGCCGCCTGACGCCACTCCTCGGCACTGCTGCGCTCGCTCAGGTTTTCCAGCAGCCAGGCCAGCGCCTGCTCGCCTTCGCCTGCATGGCGCAGCACGACGTTGACCAGCGCCTGCTGGGCATCACTCAGCTCTCTGCCCGGCGCCAACTGAGGGGTGAGCCATTCGTGGGCCTCTTCCCAGCGCTCCTCTTCTGCCAATAGGCGCACCAACGCCCAAACCGACTCAAGGTAGCGCTCATGGCCCGCCGACTCGCCGAGCCACTGCGCGTAAAGCTCGATGGCCTGAGAGCGCTGACCTGCCGCGCGGCGCAGGGAGGCTTCGTCACGTAACCAGCGCAGCCGCTGACTGTTCGGCACGCTGGTACGCTGGCGGGCACTGGCCAGCTCATCCGCTGCCGCCTCGGGCGCCTCTTGACGCACCAGCGCACTGGCCGCCAACTGATGATATAGCGCGCTGGCCCACTGATCGGCTCGATTGCCCGAGGCCAGCCTGGCGGCCTGGGAGCGCGCGCGATTCAGGATCGCGTCCAACGACTCATCCTCTGCACCCGCGCCTGACAGCGCCGCCAGCTGGCTCTGCAATCCGTTCAGGTCGAGAATGATATCTTCACTCAGTGGCACATCCGCCACCGCCACAGTGCTCCACACGTAGAGCACTGCCATTGCCAATAAACGCTGCATAACGCTCCCTCGACGGGCTTACCGCAACTGAAATTCGATGCGCTGGGTGGCACGACGCAGCTGCTGACTCGGCTCGAACTGCCAGCGCGCAATGGCCTCCTCCGCCGCCTGCTCGAACACCCGGCGCGGCTGCGCGTTGACGACGCGAATCGTTCCGCTATCGACGCTGCCGTCACGCCGAATGACGAACTCCACCTCGACAAAACCCTCCATGCCACGCCGCTGGGCGCGGGTGGGGTACGTGGGATTGACGCGACTCGTGGGCGCCACCTGCCCGACACTCACCGGCTCATTGGAGGGCGCAGGCTCTGCCGCTGGCGCCGCTTCACGTTCGGCCGTCGCCGGTGCCGTGGATGGCTCGGAGCGCGGCGCGGGCTCTGCAGCAGGCTCCGGCGTGGGCTCTGGCGCAGGCTGCGGCTCCGGTCGTGGCTGTGGCGTCGGCTCTGGCCTTGCCTCGGTCAGCTCCGGCAGCTCGCTCTCCAACTCCAGCGGCTCTACCGGTGCATCCGGCAAAGCCAGATCGGGCAGCGCAATCTGACTCGTGGCGACCGGCGCAGGGGCAGGCGCTGGTGCAGGAGGGGGAGCCGCAGGAGCCGCCTGGGCAGGCTCTGGCGGCGGCGTTTCCGGCTCGGCAGCCTGCTCAGGCGCTTCCACCATGGTCATGGCCATGGACATGACCGGCTCGTCGACGCTGCGCTCCGGCGGTGCCACCAGCAGCGCCAGCATCCAGAACAGCCCCATCGCCAGCGCAGCACCAGCCAGCAGCGAGAACCCGTGGCGTATCATGGCGCACTCCGACTAGCCGCCACCGCCACTTGCTCGACGCCTGCCTGCTGCAGGCGATCCATCACTTCGATCAGCAGTCCAGTGGTGGACGCTCGATCGGCCTGGATGACCACCGAGCCATCGCCACTGAGCATGCCGGCCACTTCCTGACCGATGCGATGGGCATCGACCGGACGACCATCCACCCAGACGGCTCCTTCCGGCGTAATCGCGATCAGCACCTGGGCGTCCGGACGCTGTGTGGCGGCGGCCGCTTCCGGGCGCTCGATCTCTACGCCACTCTCCTTGATAAAGCTGGTCGTCACGATAAAGAAGATCAGCATGATGAAGACCACATCCAGCATCGGGGTCAAGTTGACTTCATTGCTCTCTTCGACGGCCTCTATGGAACGGCGTCTACGCATCATTTTCCTCCAGGGCACGTGCCAGGCGATCATGCAGACGCTGGTCTTCGCGGCGAATCACGTGCTCCAAACGGCTGATAAACAGCATGCCCACCACGGCAATGGCCATGCCTGTCAATGTGGGTAGCGTGGCTCGGGCCACGCCATCGGCCATGGCTCTGGCCTGATGGGTGTCACTCATGGAAAGGCTGTCGAACACGGTGATCATGCCAGTGACCGTGCCCAGCAGACCCAACAGCGGGCACAACGCCACCAGCAATTTGATCCACGGCAGCGGCCGACGCAGCTTGGCCACCAGGGCCGCACTCCACACATCGCGCAGCGTCCGTGCGCTCCAGCTGCGATGGTCGCTACGCGCTGCCCAGCGGTGCACCAGCTGACGACGCGCACGTCGCCAGCTGATGCGGTAGTACCACCAGCGTTCGATGGCCATGGCGAACACCAGCACGGCCACCAGCGCAAGCACCACCAGCACCGCGCCACCGGCATCCAACAACCGCTCTACCGGCTCCAGCCAAAGGGGCAACGTCGGCATATCAGTTCACCGCTTGCCCGGGATGGGCGGACTGCGCTTCCAGGTGATCGGCCAGGGTGGCGCTAGCCTCCCCTTCGATCACTTGCGTAATGGACCGGCTACGGCTGGACAGTGCCGTTTGTGCAAACAGCAACGGCACCGCCGTCACCAGACCCAATACCGTCGTCACCAATGCCTGACTGATCCCTCCCGCCATGAGCTGCGGGTCACCGGTACCGAACACGGTAATGGCCTGAAAGGTGACGATCATGCCCGTCACCGTACCCAACAGGCCCAGCAGCGGCGCAATGGCGGCCAACAGCTTGACGATGGGCTGGCCTCGCTCGATGCGCGGCAGCTCTGCCAGCACCGCTTCATCCAGGCGGGCTTCGAGGGCTTCGGGGGTTTGATGCTTGTCCATGTCCTTGAATCGCTGCAGCACTCGGCCCAGCGGATTGTCTGCTCGCGGCTGCTCCAACTGACGGCGTTGACGACGCACCCGTGCGCTCACCAGCAGCAGATAGAGGTATTGCGCCAGCGCCACCAACAGACCGATACCCCCCAGCACCACGACCACATAGCCGACATAGCCACCCTGCTGGAAGCGCTCCCAGAGACTGGGCTGCTGGGCCAACGCCTGCAGTACGCTGCCCTGGGTAGGGTCGATGGCAAATTCTCGGCTCTCACCTTGGTGGTAGGCGGCGAGCAGGCGGCGGATTTCCGACGGCGTACGCGGCAGCTCGGCCAGGCTCTGGTCATCCTGCCCCTTGCGGAGCAGTGCCGACTCCGTGAAAGCGGCAAAATCCCCCAAACGGACCACCTGACGAGGCGCAATCTCGCCAGCACCGTCTGCCACGGGCAGCTCGAGACGCTCGGCCTGCCCGGTGTTCATGGTCAAGGCTGCCAGCCGGTCTACCACGCTCTCCAGGTGCTCACGCTCCAGCACCTCGACGTCGTTGAGGCGCGGGGGCAAAGCGTCAGGCGTCAACGTCAGCCAGCTCTCCCCTCCCAATTCGTTGCGCAGCTCCTCGCTGTGCCGCGTCAGATCGGCCAACAGTGCCGTAAGGGCCTCCCCCTGCTCATCCTGACGCTGAGCCAAAACCTCGGCCTGCTCGGCCTGCTCTTGCTGCTGCGCCTGCAGGGCAACCTGCTCCTGCTCGGCGGCTGCGTGCGCGGCGCGCGCTTCCTCCAGGGCAGCAGCCAGGGCGTCCTGATCTTCCAGAAACGACTGCAGCCGCGCCTGATCTCGCGCTTCTGCTGCTTCGCGGGCATCACGTAGCGTCGTGACATCACTGCTTTGGGCAATGACCGGGGCGCTCGCCCAAACGCTCATGGCCAGCAGCAGGCAGGCCATCCTGTGCACGCCGCACCGATAGCTGGGTAGGTTCATTGCGGCGCTCCTGTGGCGGTGATCGATAGCGGTAATTGCAGCAGTTCAGGCGTACGCTGATCATCGGCAATACGCAGGCCATTACGCACTTCTCGGCGGGCACGCTCTTCCAGCGCCAGCCATTCGCCGCGCTGTTGGTCCCATACGCCACCCTCACGGCCATCCGGCGTCAGGTAATAGAGGCCAATACGCCCAATACGCAGATAATCGACTTCCCGAGGAGCCCCGCCGTCGCGCTGCAAACGCCCCCGCCAGCTATCCACCTGGCGGCCGTATGCCAGCTCTGCACGCCAGGCTTCAAGCAGCTCGGCAATCCGTTCGGCGCTCTCCTGGGTGGACGCCTCGGCCCCTTCTACGCGTGCCAAGCGCTCGGCGCGCAGGAAAGGCAGATCCGACTCGATCCATCGGGTGAGCTGTTCGGCCATATCCTGCTCGATGACCGGCAGCGCAGCACGTGTATCGCTCAGCGTATCCAACGCCTGGGCCAACCGCTGCTGGCGCTCCGCCTCACTGGCCAGGCGACTGCTCAGGGCAGCATTGGAAGCGCTCATCTGCCGCGTCTCCTGCTCCAGTTGGCGCAGTTCTTCCAACTGTTCTCGAGTTGCTTCGTCGGCCCTGTCGATTTGCTGCTGCAGTTCAGATTGCACTTGCTGGGCCTCGACACTCTGGGCCGCCTGATCCATCGTTTCATCGCTCGCCATCAGCGATGTACTGGCCAGCATTCCAGCAAGCCAATACCCGCTCAAGGCAAAGAAAGGCCTTTTCAGCACGTCGTCTCTCCCTCACTGCTCAGCGCGCTATCAGTATCAGCTCGCCAAGGCTCACCAAATATAAGAACGATTTGCGTTTAAATCGTTAGCGTGCATAGCCTACCATCAATAGAATAAATGACAATATTTATCATTAACATTCAATAACGAAATCTTTTCATCACCCATAAAAAAACGGGAGCTCTGAGGCTCCCGTTGAGTGGCACGCTAATTGAACGATCAGAACGCCCAGTCGTCGTCTTCGGTAGCGACGGCCTTGCCGATGACGTAGGACGAGCCAGACCCCGAGAAGAAGTCGTGGTTCTCGTCTGCGCTGGGGGACAGCGCCGCCATGATCGTCGGGTCGACGTCCGTGACACTGCTGGGGAACAGCGGCTCGAAACCGAGGTTCATCAACGCCTTGTTGGCGTTGTAGTGCAGGAACTTCTTCACGTCTTCGGTCAAGCCCACCGCATCATACAGCGACTCGGTGTAGCGCACTTCGTTGTCGTACAGCTCCAGCAGCAGCTCGTAGGCATAATCCTTCACTTCCTGCTGACGCTCAGGGGTGGCTTCCGCCAGCGCCTGCTGGAACTTGTAGCCCACGTAGTAACCGTGCACCGCTTCGTCACGAATGATCAGACGAATCAGGTCAGCGGTATTGGTCAGCTTGGCATGGCTGGACCAGTACATGGGCAGATAGAAGCCGGAGTAGAACAGGAACGACTCCAGGAAAACGCTGGCCACTTTGCGCATCAACGGGTCATCGGAGCGATAGCGCTTGAGAATCAGCTCGGACTTCAGCTGGAGCGACGGATTCTCCTCACTCCAACGGAACGCATCGTCCACGTCCCGGGTGGCGCACAGCGTCGAGAAAATCGAGCTGTAGGAGCGCGCATGCACCGATTCCATGAAGGCAATGTTGGTGTAAACCGCTTCTTCATGGGGCGTACGCGCATCTTCCATCAGCACCGGCGCACCCACGCTGCTCTGGATGGTATCGAGCAGCGTCAGGCCGGTGAAGACCCGGATGGTCAGCTGCTTTTCCTGCTGAGTCAGGGTGTTCCACGACTGAATGTCGTTGGACAGCGGCACTTTTTCCGGCAGCCAGAAGTTGCTGGTCAGGCGGTTCCACACCTCCAGATCTTTATCGTCCTGCAGACGGTTCCAGTTGATCGCATTAACCCGCGACAGGCGTTGCATCGTTGTCATCAGCGCTCTCTTCTAAACGTCATCACATGCCAGTGGGAATATCGTTACAGCGTGCAGGAGACACAGCCTTCTACCTCGGTGCCTTCCAGCGCGCTTTGGCGCAAGCGAATGTAGTAAAGGGTCTTGATGCCCTTGCGCCATGCATAGATCTGCGCCTTGTTGATATCCCGAGTGGTAGCGGTATCAGGGAAGAACAGCGTCAGTGACAGCCCCTGATCCACATGCTTCGACGCTTCTGCATAAGTATCGATGATTTTCTCAGGGCCAATTTCGTAGGCATCCTGGAAGTAATCGAAGTTGGCTTCATTCAAGAACGGCGCCGGATAATAGACCCGCCCCAGCTTGCCTTCTTTACGAATCTCGATTCTCGCCGCCACCGGATGAATACTGGAGGTGGAGTTGTTGATATAGGAAATCGAGCCCGTGGGCGGCACTGCCTGCAGGTTGCGGTTGTACAGGCCGTGCGCCATGACCGAGGCCTTCAGGGCCTGCCAATCTTCCTGGGTCGGCAGCGCAATACCACTGCGTTCGAACAGCTGGCGTACTTTTTCGGTACGCGGCAGCCAGGCCTGGTCGGTGTACTTGTCGAAGAACGTGCCCGACGCGTAGGTGGAGTCCTCGAAACCGGCGAAGGTGGCGCCATGCTCAATGGCCAGCTGGTTCGAGGCACGAATGGCATGGAACGCGACGCAGTAGAAGTACAGGTTGGTGAAATCCAACCCCTCTTCCGAGCCATAATAGATGTGCTCACGCGCCAGGAAACCGTGCAGGTTCATCTGCCCCAGACCAATCGCACGCGACTTGGCATTCCCTTCGGCAATCGAGGGCACGCTGCTCAGGTTGCTCATTTCGGACACGGCCGTCAGGCCGCGAATGGCGATTTCGACGCTGGTGCCGATATCGCCCGAATCCATGACCTTGGCAATGTTCATCGAGCCCAGGTTGCAGGAGATGTCCTGACCGATGTCGCGGTATCCCAGGTCGTCGTCATACTCGGTCGGCGTGTTGACCTGCAGAATCTCGGAGCAGAGGTTGCTCATGTTGATGCGACCGGCAATCGGGTTGGCGCGATTGACCGTATCTTCGAACATGATGTACGGGTAACCGGACTCGAACTGCAGCTCAGCCAGCGTCTGGAAGAAGGCACGAGCATTGATCTTCTGCTTGCGAATGCGCGCATCCGCCACCATTTCATGGTACTTCTCGGTGACGCTGATATCGCCAAACGGCACCCCGTAGACCCGCTCTACATCATAGGGGGAGAACAGGTACATGTCGTCGTTGCGCTTGGCCAGTTCGAACGTGATATCCGGAATGGTCACGCCCAGCGAAAGCGTCTTGATGCGGATCTTTTCGTCGGCATTTTCACGCTTGGTGTCGAGGAAACGCAGAATGTCAGGGTGGTGAGCATTCAGGTACACAGCCCCGGCACCCTGACGAGCCCCCAGCTGGTTGGCGTAAGAGAACGCATCTTCCAGCAGCTTCATGATGGGGATGATGCCCGACGACTGGTTTTCGATACGCTTGATCGGCGCGCCAGACTCACGAATGTTGGTCAGCAGGAACGCCACCCCACCACCACGCTTGGAGAGCTGCAGCGCTGAGTTGATCGACCGCCCGATCGACTCCATGTTGTCTTCGATACGCAGCAGGAAGCATGACACCAGCTCACCGCGCTGCTGTTTGCCGCAGTTCAGGAAAGTCGGCGTGGCTGGCTGGAAGCGACCACTGATCACTTCATCCACCAGCGACTTGGCCAGCGCTTCATCCCCACGCGCCAGCGTCAGCGCAACCATGCACACGCGATCTTCGTAGCGCTCCAGGTAACGCTTGCCATCGAAGGTCTTCAGCGTATAGCTGGTGTAGTACTTGAAGGCACCCAGGAAGCTGGGGAAGCGAAACTTGTAGGCATACGCCTGCTCGAACAGCGACTTGATGAATGCGAAGCTGTACTGATCGAGTACGTTGGCCTCGTAATAGCCCTCTTCCACCAGGTAGTCCAGCTTCTCTTCCAGCGAGTGGAAGAAAACCGTGTTCTGGTTGACGTGCTGAAGGAAGTACTGACGCGCTGCTTCGCGGTCCTTGTCCAACTGCAGTTCGCCGTTGGCACCGTACAGATTGAGCATCGCGTTGAGCGCATGATAATCCAGCGTACGCGCTTCGTTGGTACCCGCAGCAGGACGTTTCGCTTCTGCCGACTTCTTGGTAGCGGCGCTGGTGGACGCTACGTTGTTAGAGACTGAGCTTGACGTTTCCAAAACTCTTCTACTCCTTTGCGGACCTTGGCGACATCGTCATCGGTGCCAAACAGTTCAAAGCGATAAAGCAACGGTACCCGGCACTTTTGCGCGATGATGCGCCCTGCCAACCCGTAAGCTTCACCAAAATTCGTATTACCCGAGGCAATGACACCTCGAATGAGGTGCCGATTGTACTCATCGTTCAAGAAGCGAATCACCTGCCCCGGCACGGCGCCTTGTGCATGGCCACCGCCGTAGGTAGGCGTCACCAATATGTAAGGCTGCGTGACGCGTGGTGTGGGCTCTTCACGATTCAATGGCAGCCGCTGGGCGCTCAAGCCAAGCCTTTCGATAAACCGATGGGTATTGCCTGACTTGGTGGAAAAATAGACCAGCGTACCCGCCTGCCTGGTTTCCACCGTGGCCGTGTGCATGGCGGCTGAACTATGCCAGCGCCTGGATACGGTCAGGGCGGAAGCCGGACCAGTGATCCTCACCTACCACGACGACCGGCAACTGACGATAGCCCAGAGCTTCGACCTGCTGCTGCGCGCCAGACTCTTCCGTAATGTCGATCACGGTGTACTCCAAACCCTGCTTGTCCAGCGCACGATAGGTAGCGGTGCACTGTACGCAGGCAGGCTTGCTATAAATTTGGATTTCCATGGCTATTTTCCTTCTCATAGCGACACTTTTCGGGTAGCGCATGGTAATGGCGCCACCCCTCTGAAATTCTCCACGCATACTATATATAGATCACCAGAAAATCAATTCAAGCATATATGGTATTTTTTTCATCCACAGGTTATTGACAATCCATACCCAGCGCTATACCCAGAAACCCAAAAAAAGCCGCCCCCTAAAAGGGGGCGGCTTTGGCTGTAAAATCACGCGCTCAGGCGCAATTTTCGACCATTATCAGGCCTTGGCAGCCTGGTAGCGACGCTCGACGTCTTCCCAGTTCACGACATTGAAGAAAGCGTCAACATAGTCGGGGCGCTTGTTCTGGAACTTGAGGTAGTACGCGTGCTCCCATACATCCAGACCCAGCAGCGGCGTGTTGCCATGCATCAGAGGGCTATCCTGGTTGAGCGTGTTCTCGACGACCAGCTTCTTCTCGGGTGTGACAGATAGCCACGCCCAGCCGCTGCCAAAACGGCCCAGCGCCGCTTTTTTGAAAGCGTCCTTGAACGCATCGAAGCCACCCAGCTCAGCATCGATGGCCTTGGCAACATCACCCTGGGGCTGACCGCCACCATTGGGAGACATCATCTGCCAGAACATGGAGTGGTTGGCGTGACCACCGCCGTTGTTGATGACAGCCTGACGCTTCTCTTCCGGCACGCGATCCAGATTGGCGACCAACTCTTCTACGGGCACGTCTTCCAGACCGGTGCCTTCCAAAGCGCCGTTCAGGTTGGTCACGTAGGTGTTGTGGTGACGAGAGTGGTGAATCTCCATCGTCATCGCATCGATGTGCGGCTCGAGTGCATCGTAAGCGTACGGTAATTCAGGAAGGGTATGGGCCATGCTATCTTCTCCTTGAGTGGCTTCTATAACGTTCACTACCTAAGGTGCGGTCTTGCTTCACCCTTTTCAACTGCCGCCCCAGCAATTTTTCTACCAGCGCGACGACTTCTTTATCCCAGCACTTTAGTCAACTATTTTCAGTTTATCGAATTCATCGCCATTAAAAAAGCCGACCTCTTGCGACGTCGGCTTTTGGTAAAACGGCGTTCCTGCTTACAGCTTGCTCTCCAGCTCCGGCAGGATCTCGAACAGATCCCCCACCAGGCCGTAGTCGGCTACCTGGAAGATCG